>JANLYK010000375.1:0-2558 GCA_031365595.1 Chloroflexota bacterium
ATGTAGTCGCGGTAGAGGTCGTCCATGGGTTCCGTGTGCTGCGCGGCGCCCGGGCCAATCCCGAGTCATTTCGTCGGGATTGATCGTAGGTCCAGCACCGATCCCTCGTCAATCGAGGATTGAACGACTCACGGCCTCGGCCGATATCGTCATCCGATGCGATCCCCACTCTCGATCGGAATACTCGCCGCAATCGCCATGCTCGCGGTGGCCGGTTGCGCGAACCCGCCCGGACCGAGCGACGGCGCGCAGGAGACGGCCGTCGCACCCGGCCGGACCCAGGATGCCATCGAGCCCGACCCGTCCGACATCCTGACAACCCACTTGGTCGGCGCCTGGCGACGGGCGCCGATCGAGCTCGACGACACCCATACCGCGATCATCTCGGACGCCTGCTCACTGGCCGCTCGCGAGCAGCTCGGCGAGGCCGAGGCGGACCTGCCGACGGCGCTGATCGACGCCCGCGGCGGGGGCGTCGCAACGGCGATCCTGGCCGACGACCTGTCCGCCATCGAGTGCTTCGTCCACTTCGACGCGACGGCTCAGACGGCAACCGTCGACGCGGTCGCTCGACTGTCCACGACTGCGACGGCCGCCGTCGACAAGGCCCGGATCACCGTCGCGAACGTGACCCGGACGAACGACCTGGCCGGGGGCCGGGCGATCGCATTCGGGCGGGTCGGGCCCGACGCGTTCGCGGTCAAGCTCGGGTTCGACGATGGCTTGGTCCACACCGCGGCGAGCGCCGACGGGTGGTGGTCGATGTGGTGGCCCGGCGTGGCTCGGGTAAGCAGCTACTCCGTGGTCGATGCCCGGAGCCTGGTGATCGGAGCCGTCCGGGATGCGCCGGTCGGCGAGGTCGTGGCGGCGGTCGGGCCGGCTTCGTGGTGGCTCGACCCGAAGGCCCCGGTCCCGACGGCGACATCGACGAAGATCCGGGCCCTGGTGGTCGAAGAGGCGTGCTCGAGTGGACGGACGCCCGAGGGACGGGTTGATCCGCCGGCGATCGAACTGGACGACAGAACGGTCACGGTGACCTTCGCGATCCGCCACCAGCCCGGCGATGGCCAGGATTGCCAGGGCAACCCCCCGTTCCCGGTCGAGTTCGCCCTGCCCGAGCCGCTCGGCGCCCGGACGCTGCTCGATGGCAGCGACGATCCGCCGCGCGACGCAAGCGGTCCGCCCGCTGGCTGAGCGACACGCGGATCGGCTTGGCTGATCAGCCTCGTTGATCAGGCTCCGGGCGAGGACGCTCAGCAGTCCATTCGGACCGAAGCGGGATCGAGGCATCCGTGGTCGTGCCGCTCTCGATCGGTGGCAATTCGACCAGCGACGCTGATCAGGCGCGGGCGCATACTCGCGCGACGATGCGCTCAATCCTCCTGATCCTGGGGCGAGCGGCCGCGTTGTCGGCCGTCCTCGTTGCCGCGCCGCTGGCGACCGCCGGATCGGTGCTGGCCGATCATTGCGCGCCGGAGATGCCCGCCCACCCGCGCGAAGTGCGCGGCTTCACGTTCACGGCGCGGGTCGTCGCTCTCGAGGGCGTCGGCACGGTCGTCACCCCGACGATCAGGTTCGCGGTCGATCACGTGTACGCGGGGGCGGGTGTCGCAGGTCTCGAGCGAGGCCGCGACCTGGCCGTCGTCACCAGCGCCTGCGGCGGCATCGAGATCCTCGGCATGTCCGTCGGGGATCAGGTGCTGGTCAGCTCGAATACGCTGACCGACGGCCCGAGCACCGTCAACTCGGCTGTCTGGAAGATCGCGGCCGGCCATCTCCGGCTCCTGACGTTCGGCGAACCGGGCGCGTGGCCGACGAGCGATCGACGGATCCAGGCGGCGGACACGCTCCGCGAGGCTCTGGCATTGGTCGCTCCGGGGGTGGTCGTTCCGCCCGATACCGCGACCGCCGCGGCGACAGCGCCGGGCCCGACCCCGGATGGTGAGCCGCCGCTCCTCCCGTTCGCGCTGGTGGGATCGGTGTCCCTGCTCGTCTCGGCGGCGTGGCGGAGGAATCGCCATACGCCACCCCAGCGAGCACTAGCCAGCCCTGTCGGCGTCGAGCGACCAGTTTGACGGTGGAGTTAGCCCTCAAAGGCTAATTCGCCGGCCCGACAGCCGAGAACTGGGTCTGGCGCCGCCGAACGCCCTGCACGGTGGCGTATGGCATATCCCGCCGGCGCACCCCGAGAGGCGATCAGCCGAAGACCCGCTGGACCTCCACGAGGCCGTCGCACAGGGCGTCGATATCGTCGCGGGTCGAGTAGACCTGGAACGAGGCACGAGCGGTCGCCGCGAGATCCAGTCGCTCGTGGAGCGGCATCGTGCAGTGATGGCCGGCCCGGACCGCGATCCCGAACCGGTCGAGCACCTGGGCGACGTCGTGGGGATGGATCCCCGGCAGGTTGAACGGCACGACGCCGCCGCGGAGATCCGGATCCAGCGGCCCGTACAACTCGATCCCCGGGACCCGGGCCGGCAGCTCAGCCAGCGCATACGCCACCAGGTCCCGCTCGTGCTCGCGGACGTTGTCCATCCCGATCGCCCCGAGGTACTCCG
>JANLYK010000377.1:0-2055 GCA_031365595.1 Chloroflexota bacterium
ACGCCCAAGTCGTGCGACTCGCACAAGACGGCCGGTGTGAGGTCCGCCGGTTCTCGGCACCGGATCCGTCATCGACAGGAGACCCATGAGCGCTCGTCACACGGCCATCGCCACGATCGCCGATCATCGGCTCGCCTCGAACCAGGACTACACCGAGCACGCCGGCGAGGAGATCTACGGCGAGTACGTCTTCCACGAAGTCGCCCAGCGTCAATACCTGGCCAAGCCGATCTTCCGACGTCTGCGCCGCACGATCGACGGTCTCGAGCCGTTCGACCCGGTGATCGCCGACGCGGTCGCCCATGGCGTGAAGGAATGGGCCCTCTCCCACGGCGCGACCCACTTCACCCACTGGTTCGTGCCGATGACCGGCTCGACCGCCGAGAAGCACGACTCGTTCCTGACCCCGGTCGGCGACGGCAAGACGATCGCCGAGTTCTCGGGCAGCAACCTCCTCCAGGGCGAGCCGGACGCCAGCTCGTTCCCGTCGGGCGGAATCCGGGCGACGTTCGAGGCCCGCGGCTACACAGCCTGGGACGTCACGAGCCCGATCTTCCTCCAGGTCGAGCCGAACGGCGTCACGATGACGATCCCGACCGCGTTCGTGTCGTTCACCGGCGAGGCCCTCGACCACAAGATCCCGCTGCTCCGCTCGCAGGAAGCGGTCGGCGCCGAGGCCCTGCGCGTCCTGCGCTGGTTCGGCAACTCGACGACGAGCCGGGTGTTCACGAACATCGGGCCCGAGCAGGAGTACTTCCTCGTCGATCGCCGCCTGGCCGAGCAGCGGCCCGACCTCGTCCTTGCCGGGCGGACGCTGTTCGGTGCCGCCTCGCCCAAGGGCCAGGAGCTCGAGGACCAGTACTTCGGCGCGATCCGACCGCGGATCCTCGCGTTCATGATGGATCTCGATCGCGAGCTCTGGCGGCTCGGCATTCCCGCCCGGACCCGCCACAACGAGGTCGCCCCCGGCCAGTTCGAGATGGCCCCGGTCTACGAGCCGACGTCGGTCGGATCGGACCACAACATGCTCGTCCTCGGGACGATGCGGAGGCTTGCGCCGCAGCACGGCCTGATGTTCCTCGTCCACGAGAAGCCCTTTGCCGGGATCAACGGTTCGGGCAAGCACAACAACTGGTCGATGGCGACCGACGACGGCGAGAACCTCCTCGATCCGGGCAACGATCCCCACGACAATGCCCAGTTCCTCGCATTCCTCGTCGCCGTCATCCGGGGCGTGAACATCCACGCCGACCTCCTCCGGGCGAGCATCGCCGACGCCGGAAACGACCATCGCCTCGGGGCCAACGAGGCGCCCCCGGCGATCGTCTCGATCTTCCTCGGCTCGCAGCTCGAGGACGTGATCGAGCAGCTTGCGAAGGGCGGCGCGACCGGGTCCAAGAAGAGCGGTTCGCTCGAGCTCGGGGTGACCTCGCTGCCGGCCCTCTCGAAGGACGCGACGGACCGCAACCGGACCTCGCCGTTCGCCTTCACCGGCAACAAGTTCGAGTTCCGGGCGGTCGGCTCGTCGGCCCCGATCTACTGGCCGCAGACGGTCCTGAACGTCGCGGTCGCGGACTCGCTCAAGCAGCTGGCCGACGCCCTCGAGGGGCTCGAGCCCGGCGACTTCGCCGGCCTGACGACGATCCTGTCGCAGGTCGTCAAGGACCACAAGCAGGTCCTGTTCGAGGGCAACGGCTACTCCGAGGAGTGGCACGCCGAGGCCGAGAAGCGCGGCCTGCCGAACAACCGGACGACCGTGGACGCACTGCCCGCGCTCTCGACCGACAAGGCGAAGACGCTGTTCTCCTCGTTCGGCGTCCTGTCCGAGCGCGAGCTCGAGTCGCGGGCCGAGATCAGCTGGGAGCACTACGTCAAGGTCTCGAACATCGAAGCGAACTGCGCCCTCGACATGGCCCGGACGATGATCCTGCCGGCGGCGGTGCGCTACCTCGGCGAGCTGGCCCAGGCCGGCGGGTCGCGCGGGGTCCTGACGATCTGCGATCAGGTGTCGACCCTGGTCGACGGCCTCGTCGAGAAGATCGCGACCCTTGCGGA
>JANLYK010000389.1:0-2190 GCA_031365595.1 Chloroflexota bacterium
ACCTCGGTCCGCACGGCGAGGACGTCGTCGACGCTCACGGCGCGCCCTCGGTGAACATCCTGCGCATGATGACTCGCTCCCGGCCGGCGCTGTGGGCGCTCGTCTCGCCAACCGTCTCGAACCCGGCCCTGGCGAACATCGAGACGAGTCCGACGAACGAGAATCCGGCGTCGAGTCGCTCGCCGGCCGCATCGATCGGGTAGCCCTCGAGCCCGGGCGCGCCGTGCCGGCGGGCGTAGTCGACGAGGCCGCCGAGGAGCGCGGTCGCGACGCCGCGCCGGCGATACCCGACCTGGATCCGGAAGCACAGGATCGCCCAGACGGGGATGTCGTCGATCTTCGGGATCGTCCGCGAGCGCTCGAGGCGGGGAAGCAGCGGTCTCGGCGCGAACCCGATCCAGCCGGCGATCTCGCCGTCGACGTAGGCGAGGAGCCCGGCCGGCGGATCCTCGGCCAGCTGCTCGAGGAGGGCCCTGGGACGGGCGCTCGGATCGGAGCCCGAGCCGCTGATACGGCCACGCGGCGCCTGGCACCAGCAGCCGCGCTCATCGTCGGCGTCGGCCGACCCGGCCATGATGATCCGGACGTCGGCCCACCGATCCGGCGTCGCCGGGACGACCTCGATCGAGGCCGAGGGCAGGGCCGTCGACGACGTGCCTGTGCTCACGCGCCCGCGGCGGCCAGGCTCTCGTCGATGATCCGGAGCGCCTGATCGACCTCGTCGGCGGTCGTGACGAGCGGCGGGATGATCCGGACCACGTTCACGTAGGTGCCGGCCGTCAGGACGATCAGCTTTCGATCCAGCGCGGCCGCCTGGACCTTCTTGGTGACGTCCGGGTTCGGGACCCGGCCGTCACCCTCGCCGGGCTGGATGAACTCGAGCGCCAGCATCAGCCCGAGTCCGCGAACATCGCCGATCGAGGGGTACTTCGCGGCCAGCGCGCGAAGGCCGGCCAGCATCTGCGACCCGCGCTCGCGCGCGTTCGCAACGAGTCCCTCGTCCTCGATCACGTCGAGCGTCGCGTTGGCCGCGGCACAGGCGACGACGTTGCCGCCGTACGTCCCGCCGTGCGATCCAGGCGGCAGCTTGTCCAGGATCGAGCGCTGGGCGACGATCCCGCTCAGCGGCAGCCCGGACGCGATCCCCTTGGCCATCACGAGAATGTCGGGCTCCACGCCCCAGTGGGTGACCGCGAACAGCTCGCCCGTCCGCCCGAATCCGGTCTGGACCTCGTCGGCGATCAGCAGGATCCCGTGCTGGCGGGTGATCTCGCGGAGTCGCGGCAGGAACGCCGGCGGCGGCACGAGGTAGCCGCCCTCGCCCAGGACGGGCTCGACAATGATCGCCGCGACGTGCTCGGGATAGACGTACTGGTGGAAGGTCAGGTCGAGCTGGGCCTCCCAGTCGCACGTGCAGTGCTCGTCGGGGGCGTGGGCCGCGCCGGGCGCCCGGTAGCAGTACGGATAGGCCGTGTGGTAGACGGAGCCAGGGAGCGGCTCGAAGTGGCCACGGTAGACGTCCTTCGCCGTCGTGAGCGCCATCGTCTGGCCCGTCCGCCCGTGGTAGCCGTAGCGGAAGCCGAGGATCACGGGCCGGCCGGTCGCGATCCGGGCGAGCTTGACCGCCGCCTCGACCGCCTCGGCCCCGCTGTTCGACAGGAACGCGCCCCAGCCGTCGCCGGGCAGGACGTGGCGGAGGCGCTCGTACAGCCGCAGGCCGGGCTCGTGGTAGGTGATGTTCTGCTGGGCGTGGAGGATCTTCGCGGCCTGGGCCTGGATCGCGGCGACGACCCGGGGGTGGGCGTGGCCGGTGTTCGTGACACCGATCCCGCTCGAGTAGTCGAGGTAGCGCTCGCCGTCCGTAGTGATCAGCCACGAGCCCTCGCCGCGATCGACGACGAGGTTCGTGATCCGGCCCCAGACGGGCGGCACGACCGAGCGATCGGGCAGGGGAGCGGGTGCCGCCCCGGCGGGCGCAGCGGCGGCGGGGCGGCTGGCTAGGTCGGTCATCGTGCTGCTCCTCCCGCCGGTCCGGCCGACGAATTCATGATTCGATCGTTGCCACCGGCGTGAAGTCGCGGGCGGCCACGCGGCGCTGCCAGATCGTCGTCAGGACGACGAGTGCGACGGCGGTCACGAAGATGATCGTGCCGATGACGTTGACCTGGACCGGGATGCCCCGGAGCTGGG
>JANLYK010000439.1:0-2436 GCA_031365595.1 Chloroflexota bacterium
TGCGATGCCGAGGTTGCCCGTGCTGGTGCCGACGCCGACACCGGTCCGCTTGAACCACGTTTCCAGGGTGAACGTTCCAGCGCCGAGGGCCAATGCCTGGCCGAACGTGACGTACTGCGACGAGCCATTGAGTTGAAGGGCGCTACCGGCTGGTGCGGCGGACGCAACCGGGACGGAGGCAAACAGCGCCGACACCAGGACCGAGCACAACAAGAAAGTCGACGGACGCGACATTGTGCGACTGCGGCGGGACGTGGGCAGCATCAATTGACCTCTGAGTTGCGGACAGACAGCGCATAGACACGACGAACATTGGCGTCGGAAAGGGGAGACCAGCCTCTGGTGTCGAAGCCTGTCGAAGGGCACAAGAGCGGAGACCGCGGGCCGTGAACAACAGGGCGCGAGCCACGCGGATGATCGGGGAGCTGCCGGTCGCGAGGACCATTTTCCTCACGGCAAACGCGCGCACGACGACCGCCCCAACGGGCGAGGCCGGTTTTCATCGAAGCCCTCTCAGGCAGGTGAGCGGGCCGAACGTGCGCGGCGAAAGGGCCCCCGGTTCGTCGCCCTCCCGACGAACCCTCCAACTCTCGCGCGCTCGGACTAGTGCCGGCCACCGTAGTCCTTATGGGCCACCGCGCCCATATCCTTTCGGGCTAGTTCCCGCGATCGCGTTGCATCCACGCACCACTAATCGCGTTGCAGGTGGTGCGAGCCGAATGCAGCACGACAACCCCATCCGCCACCGACCCCTCGTCGTCGATACTTGCCCCGTGTCCACGTCAAAGCTGGCCTCGATGGCCGATGCGATCCGCGACGTCGTCCGTGACGGCGACACGGTCGCGATCGAGGGCTTCACGCACCTCATCTCGTTCGCCGCGGGCCACGAGATCATTCGCCAGGGCAAGCGCGACCTGACCCTCGCCCGGATGACTCCCGACCTGATCTACGACCAGATGATCGCGGCCGGCGTCGCCCGCAAGCTCGTGTTCTCGTGGCTCGGGAATCCGGGTGTCGGCGGGCTCAATGCGATCCGGCGCCGGATCGAGGCGAACCCGGCGCAGCTCGAGATCGAGGAGTACAGCCACTTCGGGATGGTCGCCCGGTACACCGCCGGGGCGGCGCGCCTTCCGTTCTTCCCGCTCCGCTCGTACTTCGAGACGGACCTGCCGAAGGCCAACCCGCTGATCCGCCCGATCGAATCGCCGTATGGGGACGGCATCGTCTACGCGGTCCCGCCGCTTCGCCCGGACGTGACGATCATCCACGCCCAGCGCGCGTCCGCCGCCGGCGACACCCAGGTCTGGGGCTTGCTCGGCTGCCAGAAGGAAGCCGCCTTTGCGGCCGAGCGAGTGATCGTCGTGGTCGAGGAGGTCGTCGACGAGGCGGTCATCCGGGCCGACCCGAACCGGACGATCATCCCCGGGCTGATCGTGGACGCGGTGGTCCACGAGCCGATGGGCGCGCATCCGTCGTACGTCCAGGGCGCCTACGACCGCGACAACCGGTTCTATCTCGACTGGGATCCGATCTCGCGCGACGAGGACGCGACCCAGGCCTGGCTCCGGGAGTGGGTTCACGGGGTCACCCGGCGAGGGGAGTACATCGAGAAGCTCGGCGCGGAGCGGGTGGCCTCGCTGAAGCCCGGTTCGGCTCCGTCAGGATCCGTCGAGTACGGGGACTACCGCTGATGGCCGCGCTGAGAGGGCCGAGACGCAGTGTCAGCGACTGGAGCACGACGCTCCGCGTGCCGCTTGCCCGCTGGGCGGGTCATGCAACAACCGGCGCCGCCCGCCGCCCGCCGATTGCCCGCGTGGCGGGCCATCCAGCATCCGGAACGCTCGCCAGTCGCTGGACGACCCGCTGGGCGGGCGGCCCGGCGCCGGAACCGAGGGTCGCGGACGAACGACCGGCATCGGGCCGCCACATGACCCGCTGGGCGGGCATCGGACCGACGGCCGTGGGACGGCGGACGCGACCGTGACGATGGAGAGCTCCACGTTCAGCAAGTCCGAGATGATGATCGTAGCCGCGGCTCGTGAGCTGGCGGGGCAGCACGTGTGCTTCGTTGGCGTCGGCCTGCCGAACATCGCGGTCAACCTTGCCCAGCGGACCGTCGCCCCGGATCTCGAGCTTGTCTACGAGGCCGGCGTCTTCGGTGCACGGCCGGCCCGCCTGCCGCTGAGCATCGGCGATCCCACGATCGTCACCGGCGCCACCGCCGCGACCAGCATGTTCGAGCTCTTCGCGTTCTACCTCCAGGGCGGCCTGATCGACGTCGGGTTCCTGGGCGCCGCCCAGATCGACCGGTTCGGCAACATCAATACGACGGTCATCGGCGACTACGAGCACCCGGCGACCCGCCTGCCCGGCAGCGGCGGCGCCTGCGAGATCGCGATCAACGCCCGCCAGGTCTTCGTGATCATGCGCCAGAGC
>JANLYK010000449.1:0-3591 GCA_031365595.1 Chloroflexota bacterium
ACCACAGGTTGATGGTCATCGGCCAGTCCGAGGCGGACGCGCTGCCCGTCGCGACGGCCCTGATCAAGGCGAACAACTAAGACCCGGGATGCCGACACCTGCCAGCGTCGACGACTACCTCGCGTCCCTGACCGACGATCAGCGCGTCGCCGTCCAGACCCTCCGCGAGACGATCGCCGCGGCGGCGCCCATGGCGACCGAGACGATCGCCTACCAGATGCCGGCATTCCGCAGCCACGGCGGCCAGTTCCTCGTGTCGTTCGCGGCGTACAAGAAGCACTACAGCCTGTTCCCGGCAAGCGGGGCGGTCGTAGAAGCGCTCGGACACGAGCTGACCCCGTACCTCGTGGGCAAGGGGACGATCCGGTTCCCGGCCGACCGACCGATCCCGATCGATCTGGTCCGCCGGATCATCGAGGTCCGAGTCGCGGAGAACGCGGCCGCCGAGCCCTGAACGAGCGCGCGGTTCCGAATCGTTCCTCGTCCTGGCTCGGGCGGGGTCATTCGTGGACGTCCCACGGGGCATCGTTCATACCTTTCGGACCCTCGGGACCGGCAGCCACAAGCTCAACCATTACGCGCCGGCCGGCATGGTCGGCTGCTGCGGGCCACGCAACGGCCATTGACAAGCTTCCGAGTGGCGGCGAGCATCCGGCCATGCCAACGAATGTGGTGGATGCGCTCGGCCAGGTCCCGTTGCTCGCGAGCCTCGATCGGAAGCACCTCGAGAAGCTCGCCAAGGACTTCACTGAACGTACGTTTCCGGCAGGCTCGGTCGTCATTCGCGAGGGCGACACGCACGGCATCGGGTTCTTCGTCATCGCCGATGGCGCGGCCGTCGTCTCGGTCCACGGCTCCGAGGTTGCGCGGCTCGGTCCGGGCGGCCATTTCGGGGCGACCGCCCTGATCTCCGACCGGGTGCGAACTGCCACGGTCACGGCCGAGACCGATCTTCACACGTGGGTGATGACCGTCTGGGACTTCCGGTCGTTCGTTCAGGGCGACAGCGAGGTCGCCTGGAAGCTCCTCGAAGAGCTGGCGAAGCAGATCGCCGCCCACTCGTCCGCCGAACACTGATCGCTGGACCGCCTCGCGCCGGACGTTGCAAGCAAGATCGAACCGGCGGATCGGGAGTGGTCGCGTACCCTTGTCGTGACTCGACGCCCCGTGACCACGGAAAGGCGGTCTGATGCCGGCCAACGACGACTCGAACCAGACGACCGCCGACGCTCTCCAGCAGTGGCGCACGGCCGAGCGAACGGTCGCGGTCGCCCGACGGGGCCGGTTGGCCGCGGAGGCGGCGGCGACCGCGGCCGCCGAGGCTGCCGAGGCGGCCATGGCAACGGCAGCGGCAGCCCGTGAAGCACTCGCCGCGATGGCCTTGGCCGAGACCTCGGCGGCGAAAACCGCCACCGCGGCCAAGGCGGTCGCCCTCGCCTCGCAGGCCGACAGAATCGATGCCGACGCCGACACGGCTCTGGCCGAGGTTGACGAGATCGAGGCTCAGGCGGGATACCGGCGAGCCGTCGACCGGGCCGCGAACCGCGGCTGACGCGGGCGCACCGTCCAAGCGAAACGCGCCGCCCGCGCCCGTGTTCAGAGCCGGCCGCGAATCTCCCAGAGGTCCGGAAACACGGGCTGGAACAGTGTGCCTCGAAGGTATTCGACGCCCGCCGAGCCGCCCGTCCCGGGCTTGGTCCCGATCGTGCGCTCGACCATCTTGACGTGCCGGTAGCGCCACTCCTGGAAGCCCTCGTCGAGGTCGACGAACCGCTCCGCGACAAGCGCGGCATCGCTGTCTGCTCGGTAGACGCCGACGAGGACGTCCTGGACCTGCTCGTCCGGCGTCGGCGGCAGCGTCACGTCGCGCGCGAGCATGTCCTCCGCGAGAGCGTGGCCGCGCGTGGCGAGGTAGCGCAGGAACGATCCCCACACCGACCGCCGGGAGTGGGCCGCCTCGATCCGCGCCCGGGCCGGGGACCCTTCGGGCTGGGCGGCCGCGGCCGACCGCTCGCGCTTGCCGAGCACCGCCTCGACCTCGCGGAACTGGGCCGACTGGAACCCGGACGCCGATTCGAGCCGGTCGCGGAAGGAGAGGAACTGGAGCGGGGTCATCGTCTCGAGCACGTCCACCTGGGCGACGAGGGTCTTGAGGATCTTCAGGACCCGGTTCAACAAGTGGAGGGTCGTATCGGTCTGGCCGGCCTCGAGTGTGCGCTGGACCTCGGCGAGCTCGTGGAGGAGTTGCTTGAACCACAGCTCGTAGACCTGGTGGATGACGATGAACAGCATCTCGTCATGCTCGGGCAGCCCGTCCCGCGCGGTCGAGAGGGGCCGCTGGGCGGCGAGGACCTCGTCGATCGCGAGATAGGTCGAGTAGGTGACGGCCCGTTTCGTCACCCGGCGGCCGCCTCGGGCGCGGTTTCGTCGGCATGGAGGGCCGCCAGCACATGCTCGCGGGTCGCCTCCATGTTGTGGATCCGCTGAGCGTGGTCGACCGTCGCGTCGACCACGACGCCCTCGGGTCCGATGACCTCCCAGCCGCAGGCGCAGCGGTTCGTGTATTCGGTGCTGGCGTCCAAGTCGGTCTCCTTCTTCAGCCCAACGAGCGAAACGGTTCGGGGACGTAGGCGGCGAGCAGCGGACGCCACGGCGCGGGCAGCTCGGCCGCGACGACCGGATCGTCCTGGACGAGCCAGGCAAGGTGACGGAGCCCGTGCTCGACGACGGCGCTCACGGCGACGTCGCGCGGCGCGGTCGTGGCCTCGGAGCGGACCAGTTCCGCGCGCTCGATGGGAACGCTCGCCATGTCGCCCACCTGTTCCCGCCCGATCACGACGACGAAGCTCAGGATCACGGCGTCGCGATCGCGTCGCCATGACGTGGAGTGGACGAGAATCGGCGGCCCGACCACGTCGCGGACCAGCCGATCCACGACCTCGACCGGATGCTCGGTTGGCCCGAGCTGGAGGATCCACGGCTGCGGTCCGTCGGGGCCGGTCAGGGCGATCCGGTCACCGTCGAGCCAGACGACGAAGACCTCGGCCTGGACCGGGCTGTCAACATCCCAACCGGCGGGTGCGCGGCTCATGCCATCCATCGTAGCCAAGTGGCCGCGCGGAACGCGCCGCGCACGGCCGAATCCTGACGGGTTCGGTCCAATCAACTCCGTAGCGGGCATCGCCCATGGCCCTGCCCGACGCGCTGCGCGAGCTCAAGATCTGCTACGCCCTCGGGACTCGAACCGTCACAGGACGTTCAAGGCACTCGAGTCGGGCCTCTCGCCCGCGCCTAGTGCCGCCAGGATCGACCGTGCATCCCGGCTCAGGTGGGCGAAAGCGGCCGGCCCCGCCTCCAGCGCGGCGCGGTTCCGGCGCGTCTCGGCAACGAGCAGGATCACCAGATCGACGCCGCCGTCTCTCTGCTTCAGGCCCAACCGGCGCTCCACGGCCTGGAGGTCGTCGAGGACTGTCTCGGCCTCGACTCCGGCGGTCCAGCCCGAGCCCCGGATGACGGCGTCCCAGGCACGGAGATCGCCTTCGATCGCCATCGCCACTTCGGTCGCCCAGCCGAGGGACGGATGGCATCGCC
>JANLYK010000458.1:0-1598 GCA_031365595.1 Chloroflexota bacterium
CGATCCGGCTTGCGAGCCGTCAGTTGCGGGCTGCGCCGGAGCCGGAGCCGGTGGAGCAGGTACCGGGCGACGACCCGGAGCGTCGAGGTGCCGTACACGACGCTGCGCTTGAAGCCGACCGAGCTCGCCTCCTCGAAGTAGCGCGTCGGGACCCCGATCTCGCCGATCCGCTTGCCCATCCCGGCCGCCACGACCTGCGCGATCAGTTCCTGGTCGAACACGAAATCGTTGCTGTTGAGCTCGTAGGGAATGGTTTCCAGGAGGCGGCGGCTGTAGGCCCGCAGGCCCGTGTGATACTCGGACAGGCGCAGCCCGAAGACGAGGTTCTCGACGGTCGTCAGGAAGCGGTTGGCGACGTACTTCCACTTGGGCATTCCGCCGGCCAGCGGATCGCCCAGGAACCGGCTGCCGAGCATCAGGTGCTTCTCTCCGGACAGGATCGGGGCGATCAGCTCGGGAATCCGCGTGGCGTCGTACTGGTAGTCGGGGTGGAGCATGACGACGACGTCGGCGCCCTGCTCGAGGGCCGCCGAGTAGCAGGTCTTCTGGTTGCCGCCGTAGCCCAGGTTCTGCTGGTGGATGATCACGTCGAGCCCGAGCTGGCGAGCCACGCCCACCGTCTCGTCGCGCGACACGTCGTCGACGAGGATGATCCGGCCGACGATGTCGTGCGGGATGTCCGCGTACGTCCGCTCGAGCGTCTTGGCCGCGTTGTAGGCGGGCATGACGATCACGACGTTCGGTCGAGTCGTGCCGGCGGGCGGGGCGGATCCGGCATCACCGGGGACGGCGACGTCGCTTGGGCGGTCCACGAGGCGGAAGCCTACTCGATCGCGGACCATCGACGTGCCAACCGACCGTCCTCGTCATCGGTTCGACATGGTCGCGCACGGTCGATGTGCCACCATGGTCGCTGCCAGCAGCCCTCGGAGACACGATGTTCGAACGCCTCTTCGGCGGCCGGGAGATGGATCCCGCGACCGCCGAGCGCATCCCGCCCGGCCAGTACAAGACCGACAAGTTTCCCGTCCTCCACTACGGCTCGGTGCCGCGAACCGACCTCGCGACGTGGAACTTCAAGGTCTACGGCGAGGTCGACAACCCGTTCACGCTCACGTGGGACGAGTTCAAGGCCCTCCCCCGGAAGTCGATCCACACGGATATCCACTGCGTGACCCGCTGGACGAAGCTGGACACGGACTGGGAGGGCGTCCCGATCCAGGAGATCCTGAAGCTCGCCCAGGTCCGCCCGAACGCGACCCACGTCGTGTCGCACGCCGAGCAGGGCTATACGGCAAACGTGCCGCTGAGCGTCCTGGACGACGACGACGTCCTCCTTGCCGACACGTTCGGCGGCGAGCCGCTCGAGCTGGAACACGGCTATCCGCTCCGCCTCGTGATCCCGAAGAAGTACTTCTGGAAGAGCTCGAAGTGGATCCGCGGCCTCGAATTCCTCGATCACGACCAGCTCGGCTTCTGGGAACGCTACGGCTATCACAACGACGCCGACCCCTGGAAGGAAGAGCGCTTCTCGTCCGACTAGCGAGCTGGATCGGGCGCTGAGGGCGCTGTCCGGGACACGCGCCAGAGCTGACGCG
>JANLYK010000482.1:0-11867 GCA_031365595.1 Chloroflexota bacterium
CGGCGTTTCAGGTCGAGCTGCGGGCCTGGGAGATCGTGTACAACACGATCCGACCGCACCAGGCCCTCGGTTATCTCACCCCGGCCGAATACCTGGCGTCCGTCGGCATCGATGTGTAACGGACGTACTGGACGAGTACACGGTCTTGACAGGCGCCCAAGCCGAACGGCAGAGTGCGGCATCGCTCCGCTCGTGCGGGGCCGTCATCGATCCCGATCGCGATCCCACCGGACCAGACCGAGGAACTCCTTGGCGCTCCCGCCCACAATCGCCGTTCCCGTCAGCGATGGAGCCGCGCCGGCCGCCGCGGGGGCAGCCGCTCGGGCTGGGACCGAACCCCCTGCCGTCCGGCTCGAGGGCCTGACGAAGACGTTCGGAGATGACGCCGTTGGCCGGCGCGTGGCCCAATCGATTCCCGGTTCGAACCCGACCGCGGGGATCGCCGCCGTCGACCACGTCGATCTGGACGTCCGCGACGGCGAATTCTTCTCGATGCTCGGGCCGTCGGGCTCGGGCAAGACCACGACCCTCCGGATGATCGCGGGCTTCGAACTGCCGACGGCCGGCCGCGTCCTCCTCCACGGGGTCGACGTCACGACCCAACCGCCATTCCTGCGCGACGTCAACACCGTCTTCCAGGACTACGCCCTGTTCCCGCACCTGAGCGTCGGGGACAACGTGGCCTATGGACTGCTCGTCCGGAAGGTCCCGAAGGCCGAGCGCGCGCGACGGGTCGGCGAAGCCCTCGACATGGTTCGACTGGCCGGCTATGACCGCCGGAAGCCGGGCCAGCTGTCGGGCGGGCAGCGCCAGCGGGTCGCCCTCGCGCGGGCGCTCGTCAATCGGCCCCGCGTACTCCTTCTCGATGAGCCGCTCGGCGCGCTCGATCTCAAGCTCCGCGAAGAGATGCAGATCGAACTGAAGGCGATCCAGCAGCAGGTCGGGATCACGTTCATCTACGTCACCCACGACCAGGAAGAGGCGCTCACGATGAGCGACCGCCTGGCGGTCTTCAATCGCGGCCGGATCGAGCAGGTCGGGGCACCGGCCGACGTCTACGAGCGTCCGGCGACGGCGTTCGTGGCCGGGTTTGTCGGAACCTCGAACCTGCTCCGCGGCGAGGTCGCCCGGGCGATCGTCGGCGAGGCCGGCACGTTCACCGTCCGGCCCGAGAAGATCCGCCTCGGAGAGCCGTCGGACGCGGTCGGGACGGACGAGACGTCGGCCCTCGGCACGATCCGGAGCGTCGTCTACCTCGGACCGGACACCCGGTATGTCGTCGGGCTCGACGCGGGCAGCGAGCTCGTCGTCACCCAGCAGAATCTGGTCACCTCGTCGATGGACGCCCTCGCCCTGAGCGGCAAGGCGGTCCGTCTGGTCTGGAAACGTCACCACAACTTCCCGGTCGCCGACTCGGGAGCCTGAGCGCCGTCCCGGGCGAACCGGGCCGGATTGGAGGAGGAGCACATGCACCAGCGACGATTCCTGAGCGCGTTCGCCGTAATGGCGATCGCGGTCTCGGCCTGTTCGGGCGGCGGATCGGCCGCGCCGAGCAGCCCGCCGGCAAGCAGCCCCACGGCGAGCGCCCCGGCCGCCAGCGCATCTGCGGAGGCGCCGAGCGCCAGCGTGCCGGCGACCGTCGGCGAAGGCGAAGGCACGCTGAACCTCATCGCCTGGGCCGGCTACGTCGTCGGTGGAACGGGCGGCGAGCAGGTCGAGGGCTACGACTGGGTGACGCCGTTCGAGCAGGCCAGCGGGTGCAAGGTCACTGTCAAGGTCGGCCTCGATTCCTCGAACATGGTCCAGCTGATGAAGACCGGCGAGTACGACGGCGTGTCCGCGTCAGGAGACGCGACCCTCCGCCTGATAGCCGGCGGCGACGTGTCGCCCGTCAACTTCGACCTGATCCCGAACTACAAGGACGTGTTCGAGGGCCTGAAAAACAAGGATTACAACACCGTCGGCGGGGTCGGCTACGGCGTCCCCCACGGCCGCGGCGCCAACGTGCTCATGTACGACCCGACGGTCGTGACGACCAAGCCCGACAGCTGGAGCGTCGTGTTCGATGCGGCTTCGCCGTACAAGGGCAAGGTCACGGCCTACAACTACGCGATCTACGTCGCCGACGCGGCGCTGTACCTGATGAAGACGAAGCCTGAGCTCGGGATCAAGAACCCGTACGCCCTCGACGAGACGCAGCTCGCGGCGGCGAAGGATCTCCTGATCGCCCAGAAGTCGCTCGTGAGCAAGTACTGGGGCACCGCCCAGGAGGAGATCGACGGGTTCGCCAACGGCGACATGGCGATCGGGAGCGCGTGGCAGTACCAGGTCAACACGATCAACGCCGCCGGCGGTAAGAAGGTCGAGGCCGTCAAGCCGAAGGAAGGCGCGACGGGCTGGTCCGACACCTGGATGATCTCGTCGAAGGCCAAACACCCCAACTGCATGCTCAAGTGGATGGACTACATCATCTCGCCCAAGGCGAACGCCGACGTGACCGTCTACTTCGGCGAGGCGCCGGTCAGCGACGCGGCCTGCGCCGAGGCCGAGAAGCAGAGCCCCGGCCACTGCGATGCCTTCCATGCCAAGGACGAGGCCTACTTCGAGGACGTCTGGTACTGGAACACGCCGACCAAGACGTGCCTCGACGGGCGCGGCGACATCTGCACCGACTTCGACGCCTGGACCAAGGTCTGGACGGAGGTGACGGGCGGCTGATCCCGCTCGGCAGCTGAGCGATGGACCCCCGACGGCGTGCCGCCGGGGGTCCTCGTCTCCGCCCCGACTGACGCACTGATCCCTACCTGGTGATTGTCAGGCCATGACCAGTCCAGCCGACATCGCGGACGCGCCACGCCCGGTCCCGGCCGGCCGGTTGCGGGCGGTTTCGGCTGCGCTGTACCGCCATCCCCGGGCGCGGCTCGGGCTGCTCCTGAGCGCACCGCTCGGCTGGCTCGTGGTCGCGTACCTCGGCTCGCTGGCGCTGTTCCTGATCACGTCGTTCTGGTCGGTCGACTCGCTCACCGGCAACCTCGTCACGACGCCGACGCTCGAGAACTACATCGAGGTCGCCACGACCGAGGTCTACCGGACGATCGCGATTCGGACAGTGGTCATGGCCGCCCTCGTCACCGTGACGACGATCGTGGTCGCCTTCCCGATCGCGTTCTACATGGCCCGCCTGGCCTCACCGCGAACCCGCGGGATTCTGGTGGTCTCGATCCTGTTGCCCCTGTGGAGCGGCTACCTCGTCAAGGTCTATGCGTGGCGCCTGATCCTCAGCCAGAACGGCGTCCTGAACGGCGTCCTCGCCCCGTTCGGGCTCGAGGGTCCGGGCTACAGCGACGTCGCCGTCTGGCTCGTCGAGAGCTACCTCTGGCTGCCGTACATGATCATCCCGATCTACGCCGGCCTCGAGCGGATCCCAACCTCCCTGCTCGAGGCGTCGTCGGACCTCGGCGGGCGGGCCTGGCTGACGTTTCGCCGGGTGGTCCTGCCGCTGGCCCTGCCGGCCGTCCTCGCAGGCTCGATCTTCACGTTCAGCCTGACCCTCGGCGACTACATCACCCCGACCCTCGTCTCGAACACGCGGTTCATCGGCAATGTCGTGTACGACTTCGTCGGCGTCGCGGGCAATCAGCCCTTGGCGGCGGCCTTCGCGATGGTCCCGGTCACGATCATGCTCGTCTACCTGTTCATCGCCCGCCGGCTCGGCGCGTTCGAGGCCCTCTGATGATCCTGTCGCGCGGCCTCCGGATCGCCCTCCGGATCGCGTCTGGCCTGACCCTCGCCTTCATCTACCTGCCGATCGCGATTATCGTCCTGTACTCGTTCAACTCGGCCCGGGTCGCGACCTGGCCGATCGCCGGGCTGACCCTTGATTGGTACGGGCGAGCGTTGGCCAACGCCGGGATCCGGAACGCCCTGCTCACGTCGCTCGAGGCGGCCCTCGGGGCGACCGCCCTCGCGCTGGTCCTCGGCAGCCTGATCGCGTTCGCGGTTCAGCGCTACGCGTTCTTCGGCCGCCAGTCGCTCAGCTTCGTGGTCGTCCTGCCGCTGGCCCTGCCGGGCATCGTGACCGGACTCGCGCTGAACTCGGCCTTCCGGACGATCGGGTTCGACTTCGGACTCCTCACGATCGTCGTCGGTCACGCGACGTTCTGTGTCGTGGTCGTGTTCAACAACGTGGTCGCCCGCCTTCGACGGACGGCGCGGACGGCCGAGGAGGCCTCGATGGACCTCGGCGCGGACACGTTCACCACGTTCCGGCGGATCACGTTCCCGGCCATCCGGAGCGCGCTCCTGGCCGGAGCCCTGCTCGCGTTCGCCCTGTCCTTCGACGAGATCATCGTCACGAACTTCACGTCCGGCGCGGGCACCCAGACCCTGCCGCTCTGGATCTTCACGAACTACCAGCGCCCGAACAACGTTCCGCTCGTGAACGTGGCGGCCGTCATCGTTCTGGTCCTGTCGATCGTGCCGGTGTATATCGCCTCGCGGCTGACCAGCGGAACCGAGTCGACGGGCAGAACCTGACGCCGGGCTGATCCCGGCGCCCGGCGTCCGTCATCGCCAGCGCTGGGCCGCCTGGGCGACGAGCGCCATCGCGACGAGGATGAGGATCGGGGCGACGACGCGGGCGATCGTCACGAGTCGCTGGAACATCAGGGGCACTCCTGCCGGCCGGACCGGTCGGTGTCTTCGGCACGCGACCCGTCGAGAGTGCCCGGTCGCCCATCGCCGCTGCCAGTCTGGCCTGCGGCGGTTATCCGCGACTTACCGGCCGGTCACATCGACGGCTGGTAGTCCGGGTCGAGGAAGCGCTCGGGGTCGTCGCGGAACTCGAGCAGGCAGCCCTTGCCGCAGAACCAGTACGTCGTGCCGTCGTGCTCGAGCTTCAGGTCGCTCGCGCTCGTGTCGACATCCATCCCGCAGACGGGATCCTTCTCGATCGTCATGTGGACAACTCCTTGGAACTCTGGGTCTTGGTACTCCCCGGGAGTATAGGAGAGGTCGCGATCGATGGCCCTTGCGGCACCCGACGGACCCGACGGCGTACGATCCGGCCGTGACCGATCCCCTCCTCCAGGACCCGCGCGCCGCCCTGGTGGCCGAGCGCGACCGTCTGCGGGCGGAGGTCGCCGAGGGGATCGTCGCGCCGGGTCCGATGACGTACGGATCGCAGGCCGCGGCGGCCACCCAGGTGTTCGAGCAACAGCGCGATCTGGCCCTCCGCGATCGCAACGATCGACACCTGGCCGAGGTCGAGGCCGCGATCGCCCGCCTCGACGACGGCTCGTACGGCACCTGCGTCCGATGCGGCCGCCCGATCGCCCCGGATCGCCTCGACGCCCTGCCGTGGGCGGCCCAGTGCATCGAGTGCCAACGGATCGTCGGGCGCGGCGGATGAGCGTCGAGGTGGAGGCCGTCGCCGTGCCGCTCGTCACGATCGACGCCGTCCGGGCCGCGGCGGCGACCCTCCGCGGGATCGCGATCCGCAGCCCGCTCGTGCCCTTCGGACGGCCCGAGGCCAGGCGATTCCTGAAGGCGGAGTCCCTCCAGCCGATCGGCGCGTTCAAGATCCGCGGCGCCTACGTGGCCGTGGCGTCGCTCACCCCCGACGAGCGAGCGCGTGGCGTCATCACGTACTCGTCGGGCAACCACGCCCAGGGCGTCGCCCGGGCCGCACGCCTGTTCGGCATCCCGGCGGTGATCGTGATGCCGTCCGACGCACCCGCTCTCAAGAGGGCACGAGTCGAGGCCGACGGCGCGGAGGTCGTCGTCGTCGGGACCTCGAGCGAGGAGCGCCAGCGCGTCGCCGAGGAGATCGCCGCAAAGCGTGGTCTTGCACTCATCCCGCCCTACGATGACGACCGGATCATCGCCGGCCAGGGGACGGTCGGGCTGGAGATCGCGGAGGACCTTCCGGACGTCGGCGCCGTCCTCATCCCTATCGGCGGCGGCGGGCTGGCGAGCGGCGTGTGCGTCGCCGTGCGGGCGCTCGCGCCACGGGCGCGCCTGATCGGCGTCGAGCCGGAGTTGGCCGCCGACGCGCAGCAGTCGCTGCGCGAGGGCCGGATCGTCCGCTGGTCGCCGCAGGATTCGTCGAGGACGATCGCGGATGGAACCCGGACCACGGCAATCGGCCGGCGCAACTTCGCTCACCTGTCAGCGCTCCTCGACGACGTCGTGACGGTGTCAGAGGCCGAGATCGGCGCGGCCGTCCGCCTGGCGGCCGAGGACAGCCGCCTCGTGGTCGAACCATCCGGCGCGCTCACGGTCGCCGCGCTCGCCTTCCGGTCCGCAGAGGCCGGCCTCGATGCCATCGACGGGCCGATCGTCGCGATCGTCTCGGGCGGCAACGTGGATCCTGAGCGCTACCGGGATCTGCTGGGGTCCCCGCTCCCGGCCTGACCGCCGACTTCGCCAGCGCGAGCTAGCGACGCGAGACGGGGCCCGCGATCCGGCTCAGAACGCGCTCGAGCACGCTCGGCGCGACCACCGTCCGCGGGTGGTCGAGCGTGGCCGGCCCGGTGTTGACCCGTCACTCGGGTCTGGCCGCCTTCGGTCTGACCTCCGCCGTGCGCTCGCCCGCCGTGCGCTCGCCGGCGACCCGCCCCGCCAGGCGTGCCTCGCGCTCCCGGATGACCGCCCGCTCGCGGTCGTCGCGGCGATCCCCGGCGGCGGCTTCGCGCTGCTCGTGGCGCATCCAGCCGGCCAGGATCGCGGCCATCGCCGCAAGGAACAGGATGTCGCCGCCGAGCCACATCAGGCCGCCCGCGATCTGCTGGTCCTCGAGTGGGCTCGGGCCCCAGGTGCGACCGAGCGATGCGTAGTGGGCGTACAACGGAATCCCCGATCCCAGGATCGTGATCGCCAGGAACGTGTTCTGGGGCATCTGGAGGAAGACGTACATCAACCGGACCGGGTAGGCCATTCGCCACGGGCTCGGGTCGAGGCCGACCGCCGGCCACCAGAACAGCAGCCCGGCGCCGAGGTACAGGGCGTGCTCCAGGTCGTGGACGAGCAGATCCTCGAGCGAGGCATCGAACAGCGGCGAGAAGTGCGAGCCCCACATCACGGCGGTGAAGACGATCCACGTCACGACCGGGAAGGCGAGGACGCGCAGGACGCGTGAGTGGAGGATCGGCAGGAGGATCGTTCGGCGCACGTTCGGGCTGGCGGCCCGGAGCAGGGTCGTGATCGGGGCGCCGAGGGCGATCAGCGGCGCCGCGACCAGGGTCAGGAGCAGGTGCTGGACCATGTGGACCGAGAACAACGCCGTGTCGTACGCCTCGATCCCGGACAGGAGCGCGACCGCGATCGCGGCAAGACCGCCGACGAAGGCCACGGTTCGCCGGCGCGGGACCGGGCTGGCCGGGTGCGCCCGGTCGATCCGGCGAACGAGCCAGAACCAGGCAAACGCGGCGGCGCCGAGCCCGAGCACGACCGCCGGCTCGAGTGACCAGCCGAGCAGCAGGCTGCCGATCGTCGGCGGTCCGTCCGGGAGGGCGCCGTGAGCCAGGACGGGGCCAGCGCCAGCGATCGTCGCACCAAGAGCGACGGCAAGGCCGGCGGCAGCGGAACGCATGTCCGTCATCGTCGCACAGCCCGACCCGATCGCCCATGCATCACGCGTGGCGCGGCGCACCCCACGAGGTCGCTCCGTTATGATGGGCCGCGATCCGACCCGTGTCGGGCGCGCGGCCACGTGGCCGGCTCCGATCTCCACCTGGCGACGCCGGCCGCTCGGGCCGCCCCGCCGCCGACCGAGCTCGAGGACAGTCGATGTCGTCCACCCCCGGCAGCAGGCCCTCAACGACCGCGATCATCGGTTGGCTGATCGCTGCGGCCGTCCTGGTCGCCATCGTCGTGCTGGTTGCGCTGAACGCCCAGTCCGTCTGGACCAGCTTCTTTCCGCCGGAAGCCAAGAGCGTCCAGGGCCAGGAGATCCGCAACCTCTACGACATCGTCTTCGCGATCGCGGTCGTGATCTTCGTGGTCGTCGAGGGCCTGATCATCTGGACGGTCATCCGTTACCGCCGCAAGCCCGGTGACGACGAGCTGCCCGCCCAGACCCACGGCAACAACCTTGCCGAGGCGATCTGGACGATCGTGCCCACGATCATCGTGATCTTCCTGTTCGTGATCTCCTGGCAGTCACTCAACAAGATCGAGACGGTCAGTGCGACGCCGGATCTCAAGGTCCGCGTGGTCGCCGGCCAGTTCCAGTGGTCGTTCGAGTACCTCCCGGCCGACGCCGACGCGAAGAGCAAGCCGATCTTCACGGTGAATGCCCCGCTCGGGCCTGACGGCGGCCTCGTCCTGCCGGCCGGCCAGACGACCCACCTGTACCTCCACAGCCTGGACGTGATCCACGCGTTCTACGTCCCGCAGTTCCTGTTCAAGCGCGACGTGGTCCCGAACACCGACGCCGTTCACGACAACCAGTTCGATCTCGCCATCCCGGCCAGCGGCGCCGGCCAGACGTACCGCGGCCAGTGCGCCGAGCTGTGCGGAGTCGGCCATCGGATCATGGTGTTCGAGGTCCATGCCCTCGCACCCGCCGATTTCCAGGCCTGGTACGACAAGCAGTCCGCCGCTGCCAGCGCGACGCCCCCGCCGGCGCCCAGCGGCGGCCAGGCCGGACCGCCGGTCAACGTCACGGCCCAGGGCGTCAAGTTCCTCGAGGCGACCCTGACGGCACCCGCGGCCGGTTTCACGTTCCACCTCGACAACAAGGATGCCGGCACGCCGCACGACCTCGACGTCCTCGACGCCGGCGGGGCCAAGGTGTTCGACAGCAAGGAGTTCCCCGGGCCCGCGGTCCGCGACCTGCCGGTGCCGGCCCTCCCTGCGGGAACCTACAAGTTCGAATGCTCGATCCATCCGACCCTGATGTTCGGCACGCTCACGGTCCAGTAAGGGAGCTCCGATGGCGACCACGACGCTGACGCCCGCCGCCTCCGCCTACCGGAGCGGCCTGTACGAGTGGATCACGACGACCGATCACAAGAAGATCGGGATCCTGTACGTGATCAACTCGTTCCTGTTCTTCTTCATCGGCGGCCTGCTCGCGCTCGGCGTCCGGACGGAGCTGGCCCAGCCCGGCCTCCAGGTCCTGACCAACGAGGGTCTCTACAACCAGCTGTTCACGATGCACGGGACGGTGATGATCTTCCTGTTCATCATCCCGATGCTGGCGGGCTTCGGAAACTACGTCGTCCCGCTCCAGATCGGCGCTCCGGACATGGCCTTCCCCCGGATCAACGCGCTGTCGTTCTGGATGCTGCCGCTCGGCGGGATCCTGCTGCTGATGGGCTTCGTCACGGGCGGCGCGGCCTCGGCCGGCTGGACGAGCTACAGCCCGCTCGCCCAGGACCGGGTCGGGCAGGCCGTCAATGACGCGGCGGGGACGGGCCAGGACCTGTGGATCATGGCCCTCGTCCTGATCGGGACGAGCTCGATCCTCGGGGCGGTCAACTTCCTCGTCACGATCTTCAAGATGCGGGCGCCCGGCATGACCCTGTTCCGGATGCCGATCCTGGTCTGGACGGTGCTCGTGACGAGCGTCCTCGTGCTGATGGCGACCCCGGTCATCACGAGCGCCCTGATCATGCTGTTCATCGACCGGAACTATGGCGGTCACTTCTTCGACCCGGTCAGCGGCGGCAACGCGATCCTCTGGCAGAACGTGTTCTGGTTCTACTCGCACCCGGCCGTGTACGTCATGGTCCTGCCGGCGATGGGCATGATCAGCGAGATCCTGCCGGTCTTCTCGCGCAAGCCACTCTTCGGCTACAAGGCGTTCGTCTTCGCCACCGCCGGCATCGGCGCCCTCGGCTTCTCGGTCTGGGCCCACCACATGTTCACGACCGGCTCGGTCTACCTGCCCTTCTTCAGCCTGATGACGTTCCTGATCGCGGTCCCGACCGGCGTGAAGATGTTCAACTGGATTTTCACCCTGTTCCGGGGCAAGCTGACATTCTCGACGCCGCTCCTGTTCGCGCTCGGCTTCCTGAGCATGTTCCTGATCGGCGGGATCAACGGCGCGTTCTCTGCGGCGGTCCCGGTCGACTTCGCCCTCCACGACACGTACTGGGTCGTCGCCCATCTCCATTACGTCCTGTTCGGCGGGTCGGTGTTCGGGGTGATGGCCGGGCTCTACTACTGGTTCCCGAAGATGACCGGCCGGATGCTCGGAGAGGGCCTCGGGAAGGTCCAGTTCGTGCTGATGTTCGTGGGCTTCAACCTGACGTTCTTCCCGATGCACCAGCTCGGCCTGGCCGGGATGCCGCGGCGGATCGCCGACTACGCGGCAAACGCCGGCTGGAACGACCTGAACCTGGTGGCCACAGTCGGCGGGTTCATAATCGCCAGCAGCATGATCCCGCTCCTCTGGAACATCTTCATCTCGCTCCGGGCGGGGAAGATCGCAGGCGACGATCCGTGGGAGGCCAACACGCTCGAGTGGGCGACCAGCTCGCCCCCGCCGCCGTACAACTTCGACCACCTGCCGGAGATCCGCTCCGAGCGGCCACTGTTCGACCTTCGCCACGGCCGGGCGGGCACCCACTGATGACGAGTCCGAGCACGGCCCTCACGACCGGCGACCCGGGCCACGCGGTCGTCGAGCACAGCCCGACGGCGGGCCTCGCCCATGACTCGCGCGGCGGAATCAGCAACCCAATTCTCGGGATGCTCCTGTTCATCTGCTCGGAGATCATGTTCTTCTCGGGCCTGTTCGCCGCGTACTTCAGCGTTCGCGCCTCGACGACGCCGTGGCCACCGGTCCAGCCGAAGGACCTCGCCGAGCACTTCAATCTCCACGCGGAGCCATGGTTCGCGGGGATCCTGACCCTGATCCTGCTCACGAGCTCCGTGACCTGCCAGATGGCCGTGTGGGCGATCCGGCGCGACGACCGGGCCGGGTTCATCCGGAACATCGGAGTGACCCTCGTCCTGGGAATCGTGTTCCTGATCGGCCAGGTCTACGACTATGCGACCCTCGGCTTCGGGATCTCCGACACGACGTTCGGGACCACGTTCTACACGCTGACCGGTTTCCACGGCGCCCACGTGTTCGGTGGCGCCGTGATGCTCTCGGTCGTGCTGTACCGTGGCCTCGCCGGCCAGTTCAGCGCCCGTCACCACGACGCGGTCGAGGCCACGTCGCTGTACTGGCACTTCGTCGACGTCGTCTGGATCGCCCTGTTCTCGACGCTCTACATCCTGTAGGCAGGGAGGCTCGATGCATCCGCTCCGGCACCCGCGCAACGCCGCCCTGGTCGGGATCATCTTCGTCGTGATCGCCGTGATCTTCTGGGCCGTCCCCTACTTCGGTGGCTGGCACATCGACTACGCCGGGGTCACGATGCTCGCCGTGCTCGGGATCGCAATGGCCGTGATGGCGTACGTCCTGGTCGCCGGCAGTCCGTCGGACTGATGGGCGCGCGGGGCCGGTAGATGGAACTGCTCCAAGAGGCCTGGAACGGGATTCTCGACCTGACCAAGCTCCTGGTCATCCCGGACTGGGGCGCCCTGATCGCGCTCCTGCCGGTGTTCATGGGCGTCGTCGTCGTCGGCTTCTTCGTCACCCGGATCCTCCTGTACCGCCGGATCGGACCGCGTAGCCGGCGACCCGGCCGGATCACGCCCGTGACCCCGGTCGGGCTCCATATGCCCGGTCCCACCTACGCCCCGGTCTTCGCTGCGATCGGCACGTTCCTGCTGTTCATGGGCCTCGTCTTCAACGGCTGGATCCTCGTCCTCGGACTGATCGCCCTGGTCCTCACCCTGCTCTACTGGGGCCGCGAGGGGCTGACCGACTACGACCACGTGGCCGATGACCATCCGGCCTTGCCAGG
>JANLYK010000500.1:0-2527 GCA_031365595.1 Chloroflexota bacterium
GGATCCGGACCGGGCGATCGGGAACATCGCCCGGATCGGCCGACCGGGCGCGCGCGACCGGGACAACGGGATCGGGGCGCTCCAGCTCGGGCGGGCGCGCTCGGTGGCATCGTCGCTCGACATCCGGGGCGCCCGGGTGGAGGAGGCCCTCGAGGCCCTCGATCGCTATCTCGACGACGCGGCCCTGGCGGGCCTGGACAAGGTCGTGATCATCCACGGGCTCGGGACCGGGGCGCTTCGCGACGCCGTCCGGACGCGCGCGGGCGGCCACCCCCTGGTGGCGTCGACCCGGCCGGGCGAACGCGGCGAGGGCGGCGACGGGGCAACCATCGTCAAGTTGTAGCGCCCCGGCGCCCTGATCAGGGTCTGGGGGTCTTGCCCGGCTTCGTCGGGTTCGGGGTGGGTGTGGGGTCCTGACCGGGCGGCGTCGACGGACAGAACAACCCGAACGGATTGCCGCATGGCGGCGGCTCGCTCGGCGGCGGCGCCAACGGGCAGAGCCCGCTCGGGGCGAAGATCCCGCCCCACGACCGGCCGAACGGGTAGAACCCGGATCCGTACAGGTAGGAGGTCCGGGTGCCCTTCGGGCCGCCTCCGACGCCGGCGCCCCTGGCGGCCCGGGCGGTCCAGCGGTTGTCCGCACGCTGCCATGCCGGCCACGCGGCCTCGACCTGGCTGAGATCGAGCGCGCCGACCGTGCGCATCGGACCGACGCAGCCCTCCTGCCAGAGCAACCCGCTGGCCGAGTCGATGTCCACGGTCCTGCGCAGGTCGTCGGACTGGGTGGGCACGGTGCCCGCGATGAACAGCTCCTTGATCGTCTTCGAGGTGAACGGACCGGGCTTCAGGCCGCTGAATGCGTCGATGGTCGCGCTAACGAGGCCCTTGGGCTGGCGGAAGTCGGCGATCGGAGTGCCCTTGCTGACCTCGGTCAGGATTCGCGACCAGAGCGGGGCGGACGACCCGAGCGACAGCGTGTCGCGGTTGGGGTCACTGTTGCTGTTGCCCATCCACACCCCGACCGCGAGGGCCGGCCCCTTGGCGTCCTTCGGTGGAGCGAGGAACCCATAGGCGTGAACATCTTTGTTGTCGTTGGTCGTTCCGGTCTTGTAGGCGGCCGGTCGCCGGGTGCCGCCCTCGTAGATCGCCCACTCGGCCCAGAACGGGTTCGTCCTGGGCTCCGTGTTGCCCTTCAGGATGTCGGTGACGATGTACGCCGCCTGGGGGCTGATCACGGTCTTCGCCTTGGGCTTCGCGGCCGGGTCCGGCCAGATCACGGTGCCGTCGGCGCGAGTGACCTTGATGATCATCGTCCGGGGCATGAGCTTCCCACCGTTGGCGATCGCACCGTACGCCCCGAGCAGGTCGATCGGGTGAACCTCGATCGTGCCGATGCCCATCGACACGACCGGAACCGAGCTCGGGTACCACTTGATCCCGAAGTCCTTGGCGCGGTCGTAGAAGCGATCGAGGCCGTTCATCAGCCCCGCCTTGATCGACGGGATGTTCAGCGAGAACTGGAGGGCCGAACGGAGTCGGACGGGGCCGCGTTCGAGCTTGTCGGCCTGGGTCGGAATGAACTTGCCACCGAAGTCCGTCGTGACGTCCATGAACAGCGTGGCGGCGGTCATCGTCTTGTCCTCGATCCCGATCGCGTAGTTGATTGGCTTGATCGAGGATCCCGGCTGGCGCCAGCCTTGGGACAACACGTCGAACTGGGGCTTGAACGTCTTCGTGCCGTTGGCGGTATAGCTCGCGGAGCCGCCGTAGGCGAGGACTTCGCCCGTCCGGTAGTCGATCACCGCGGCGGCCCCGTTGTTGATGTTCTTGCCGCGCAGGTTCACCAGCCAGCCGTAGTCCTTGGCCGGGATCTTCAGGTTCTTCAGGCGGGTCCGGGTGTTCGAGAGATTTGGTGCCCGGGCTGCGGCGAACAGCCACTTCTCCGTGGTCGCCTGCATCTTCCAGTCGAGGGTCGTCGTGACCCGGTAGCCGCCGGTGTCGATGTCGGTGCACTCGTCGACCGAGACGTCCGGGCAGAGAATCGCGCCGAGCTGGTTGCGAACCTGCCAGACGAAGTGCGGGGCGAGCCAGCGGACCCCGACCTGCGGGGCGAGGACGACCGGCTCGTTCTTGGCCGCCTCGTACTCATCCACGCTGTGCTGCGTGCCCGACAGCGGGCTGCGGGTCTTCATCTGGTCCAGGACGTAGTTCCGCCGGATCACGACCTCGGTGGTGTCGGGCACCGTGAGGACGACCTTGTTGCTCGGGCACTCCTCGCCCTCCGCGACGGTCGCCGCGCACGACTCTTCGGCGTTCTTGACGAGATCGAACCTTGTCGGCGACTGGGGGATGGCCGCAAGGAGCGCAGCCTGGGCGAGAGTCAGCTCGCCGAGCTCCTTGTCGAAGTAGGTGTGGGCGGCGGCCTTGATCCCGTACGACTGGTTGCCGTAGAAGTTCTGGTTCAGATAGGCCGTGATGATCTCCTCCTTGCCGGCCTGGCCCGGGTAGGCCTCGGTCAGGCGGAGGG
>JANLYK010000513.1:0-1587 GCA_031365595.1 Chloroflexota bacterium
CCTGCAGGCGATCCAGCGCCGCCCGCCAGCCCGGGACGCCCCCGGCCACGCGCCAGATCCACGCTCCGTAGCGCTGTCCCAGCGAGTACGCGATCCGCGGCAGCACCCCGGTGTCACCCTTCGCGCAGTCGTGGAGCAGCCCGGCGAAGAGGACTACCCCGTCGGTCACGCCGCCCGCCCGCAGGTGACCCACCACGTCGAGCCCGTGGCGCCGGTCCGCGACGTGCATCGCGTCGAACAGTCGGAGCTGCGCGGGGGTCAGCCAGCCCGCCAGGTCGGCTCGCTCGGACGCCGCGACGCGCGCTCGCAGATGGCCGACGACCTGGCGGGACTTGTCAGCCCACCAGGACGCCATAGATCACGTCGGCGATCGGGAGCAGGACGCGGCCGATGATCGACTGGCCGCCGAGCGGCAGGATCAGCAGGATGATCAGGAAGAACCCGTACTGCGCAAGAAACGGCCGGACTTGCCAGGCCGTCCGGGGCGGCAGGAACGACATCATGATCGCGCCGCCGTCGAGCGGCGGGATCGGGATCAGGTTGAACAGGCCGAGCACGATGCTGTACATGACGATGTAGAAGAGGATGCTCTCGACCGTCGACCACAACGCGAGGTCCGAGAGGTACAGCTGCGGCTGCTCGTGCAGGATCCGGAGCGGGATCGCGACGACCGCAGCCATGATGAAGTTCGAGATCGGACCCGCCGCCGACACGACGGCATCGCCATGCCGCCCCCGCAGGTTTCTCGGGTTGACCGGTGTCTGGGCGAACCCGAACGGGAAGCCGGTCAGCAGGACCGAGATTACGAGCATCGAGCCGCCGAACTGGTCGAAGTGGGCGATCGGGTTGAGCGTCAGCCGCCCGAACAGCTTGGCCGTCGAATCACCCAGGCGATACGCCGCGAGGGCGTGTGCGAACTCATGGACCGGGAATGCCAGAAGCAGGAAGAACGCGATCAGCGCAATCGCTTCGATTGGATGTTGGCTTACGAACACAATCCGTCCCTTCGCGGCGGCAGAGCGGGCGACCCGGCGAACCGGGCGCCTTGGCCGAATGCTACAGGCGGCGGAGCAGGTCGGACTTCTTGGCCTCGTAGTCCTCGGCGCTGATCGCGCCGCGGTCGCGCAGGTCGGCGAGGTTGGCGAGGGTCCGGGTGACGTCGTCGGCCGACATCGACGCCGGCTCCGGCGGGCGTGGCGCGGGGGCAGCAACCGGTGCGGGCGCGGGCGCCGCGGTGGGAGTCATTGTCGGCGCGCCGGTCCGGATCGCCGGGCCCGGCATCGGCCGGGCGCCGGACAGCTCCAGCTCGAGCTCGTGCTTGGCCTCGAGCATGGCCCGCTTGAAGTCGTCGGCCTGGCGGAGCATCCGGAGACGCGAGATCCCGCTCTCGGACGCGGTCAGGATGTCGAGGTCGCCGAAGCCGAACATCCGCCCGAAGAGCGACTGGCTCAGGACCGCGTCGTTGATCTTCTCGAGCGAGCTGTCCACGACCCGCTTGTTGACCACGCCCTCCATCTGGAGGACGCGCCGGGTGGTGACGACGAACTCCTCGTTCTGCCAGCGCAGGACCTGCCAGCCAAAGTACAG
>JANLYK010000520.1:0-2600 GCA_031365595.1 Chloroflexota bacterium
CCGCGCATCCCGCTCTCGAACACGCGCCCGATCCGATATCGCTCGAGGAGCAGCGGCAGACCGGCGACATGGTCCTCGTGCGGGTGGGTGAGAACGAGGATGTCGATCCGACGGTCCCACGGCGGAAGGCGTCGGTCCAGCTCGACGATCAGGCGGTCGGGGTCGGGCCCGCCGTCGATCAGCATCCGCCCGCCGCGCCCGCCCTCGACGAGGATCGCGTCGCCCTGGCCGACATCGAGGACGGTGATTCGGGCGAGCCCGTCGGCGCGGTGGGCGGCCGCCAGCCCGAGGGCACCGACGGCGATCGCGAGTGCCAGCACGGCGAACCGGGTCGTCGCCCGGGAAGTGGCGCGACGTCCTTGTCGTGCCGCCGAAAGGGCCGGTTCCGCCGCGACCGGCGTTGACGGCACCGAACGCCGCCCGCGGATCCGGCGTGCGAACCGAGGGCCGGCGATCGGTACAAGTATCACCCCGCCCGCGGCGGCGAACGTCCACGGTGGTTCGAGAGCCACGCTCGCGAACGGCAAGGCGGCTCCTGCCCGAACGATCGTGCAGACGAGCGTCAGGAGTGCCCAGGCGGGCAGGCCGGCGAGGGTGGCCACGAGGGCCGGCCCGCCCGCGAGTGCGATCGCGCCGCCGATCAACGCGACGAGCGCGGCCGCCATCGCGGGGGCGACGAGCGGCACGATCGCGAGGTTGATCGCAGGCGAGATGATCGCGAGCCGCCCGAACGTGACAAGGACGACCGGTAGCGTGGCGATCTGCGCGGCCAGCGATACCGCGAGCGATTCCGCAAGCCAGCCCGGCAGCCGCCCGCCCGCGACCACCCGCAGGCGGCGCTCGAGTGGGTTCGCCCAGGCGAGGATCCCCGCCGTCGCCAGCGTGGACAGCTGGAAGCCCGCGTCGAGGACCAGGGACGGCTCCACGATCAGCAGGATCGCCGCCGCCCAGCCGAGCGCAGCCGCCGCCCTCCCTGCCCGGCCCGTTTCGCGCGCGAGGAGCACGACGCCGGCCATCGCCGCCGCCCGGACGACCGACGGAGACGCCCCCGCGAACAGGACGTAGAGGAGGATCGCCGGGACGAGGACGAGCGTCCGCCGGCGCCGCCCGAAGCGTCCGGCGAGCGCGGCCACGGTCGCCGCAACGATCGCGATGTTCCAGCCGGAGATCGCGACGACATGACTGGCGCCGACGGTCGTGAAGTCGGCTGCCAGATCGCGATCGACCCGGTCGCGCAGGCCGATCACGATCCCGGCCGCAAGACCGGCCTCGGGCTCCGGGATCGCGGCCGCCAGCGCATCGCCGGCGGCCCGCCGCAGGCGCTCCAGCACGGCACCCGGTCCGTCGAGCCGGCCGGTGACCGCCAGGCCGCGGGAGCGAAGCGTGCCGGCCACCCCGATGCGATCGAGGTAGTCGCCGTACGGTCCGTCGGGCGGCGGCTCGATCGCGCCGTCCACGGTCACGACGTCGCCAGGTTCGATCTCCGGGAAGCGCGGCAGGCTCGCCGCGACGAGCAACGACCCGACGGCGCCGTTGACCCTGAGCGTCGTGACCTGCTGACCGTCGCGGTTCGAGCCGCGCGTCTCGACGGTCGCCGACCACGGCCCGCGTCCGTCGGGGATCGGCGGTTGCAGAGCGGGCCCGCCGATCCCGCCGAGGACGAGCCGGATCCCGAGCGCGAGGGCGCCGAGCGCCACCGGGATCGCGTGTCGGAGGCTGCGACCGTGCTCGGCCCGGGCCTGCCCATTGCGTCGCGTCGTCGCCACCAGCCCAAGTGCCACACCCCCCGCCGCCAGCGCGACGACGAGCGCTCCTGCCGACGGCGCGACGAGCGCGGCAACGACCGCGCCGATGGCCAGCCAGCCGCTGCCGCTCATCGAACGACGACGAGATCCTTGATCTTCTCGAGGGTCGCGGAGCCGAGGACCTTTCGGGTCCGGAGATCCTCGAGCGATGCGAACGGCTGTTCGTCGCGGGCGGCGATGATCTTTGCCGCCGTCACCGGGCCGATCCCGGGCAGCGCGTCCAGCTCCGAGGCAGTCGCGTGGTTCAGGTCCACCCGGCCATCGGCGCCAACTGATCCGCCACCGGACCCGCCACCCGGCCCGGCCGAGCTGAGCGCCGTCGGGTCGTCACGCGACGGGACGACGACCTGGTCGCCGTCCGTGAGCATGGCCGCGAGGTTCAGCACCTGGCCGACCCGCTCGACGGCGACCCGCGGCCCGTAGCCGCCCGCCGCCGCGATTGCATCGCCGACACGTGCGCCCGGCGAGAGACGGACGACGCCCGGCCGGACGACCGCGCCCTGGACATCCACAATCAGCACGCCGCCGACGGCGGTCGCGCTGGGTCCAGCCGGTCGTTCCGAGGGGCGGACCGCGACCCCGCCGTCGCCTTCCACCGCAACGGATCCCTGCCCGCCGCTGAGGACGATGAACGCTGCTGATCCGATCAGGACGGCCGCGAGGGCCAGCGCACCAACGATGCCCCACGGAATCCGTCGCGATGCTTCGATGGCAGCCCCATTGCTGCCCGCCGGCCCCGCCCTCGACGGAACCTCCTCGAGGGCGCGCCACGGCGCCGACGTCTCGCTCATCGAT
>JANLYK010000551.1:0-1711 GCA_031365595.1 Chloroflexota bacterium
CGGGCGAGGCGGTCTCGTCGAGCCAGCGCCGGAGGCGTTCGAACCACTTGAGCTTGCCGGCGTAGAACGGGCTGCCGACGACCCGGCCGTTCGGGGCGTACAGGCTCACGACCCGGATCCCGCCGCAGACCGCGGACACCATCCGCGCCTCGTCGAACGGGTCGAAGTCGTCCTCGCCGACGGCCAGGGTCGCGCCGGCGCTGCTGTCGCGGACTGGTCCGTCGCCGAAGTTCGTGACGACGTCGGTGGCACCCACCCTCGACGCGATCGCGACGCCATTCCAGCGGCCCTCACCGTGATGGACGAGCTCGTAGCCGGCCATCCGGAACGGCAGCTCGGGGGCCTCGGCGTCGGAAAGCTTCGTCTCCTGCATGAGCAGCACGTCGGGCTGGGCCCGCTCGAGCCAGCGCTCGACGGCGTCGGTCCGGGCCTTGAGCGAGTTCACGTTCCAGGTCGCGATCCGCATGGCAACAGGGTAGGGCGAAACCGAGGAGCCGGCCGCGCCGCCACTGCCAATGCCTTGCGAGCATCAGACTCGGGATCAGTACGCGTGGCCAGGCTCGAACGGCATCCCCGACACGCTGGCTGAGCGTCCATTTCATGCCGCTGGTGCATACCATCCGCGCGTGACCCGGACACGGGGTCAAGTTGGCTGCCGCCACGCTCAACCGGTCGCGGATCGGCGTCGGGTCACGCTCGCGGGCCGCGGATCCGATCCGATTGGCGAGTCGGCCCAATCCGGGTCGTACCATGGTTCGATGGTTCACCACCCAGCCGACACCATCAACGCCGACGCCCTGATCGAGCGCATCCGGGCGTCCGTGATCGGCGACGACGAGGCGGTCGCGGGGCCGTTCGGGATCCGGCGCGTGACCTACGCCGACTACACGGCATCGGGGCGCGCCCTGGACTTCATCGAGGACTACCTCCGCGAGGCCGTCCTGCCGCTCTATGCCAACACTCACACCGAGTCGTCCGGCACCGGCCTCCAGACGAGCCGCTTCCGCGAGGACGCCCGGGCGATCGTGCGGAGCGCAGTCGGGGGCAACGCGGACGACCACGCCGTGATCTTCACCGGCTCCGGGATGACCGGCGCGATCAACCTGCTCGTCGGCATCCTGGAGCTTCGGATCCCGGCCGGGCTCGAGGACCGCTACGGACTGAGCGCGCAGATCCCCGCCGATGAGCGGCCGGTCGTGTTCATCGGCCCGTACGAGCACCACAGCAACGAGCTGCCGTGGCGCGAGTCGATCGCCGACGTGATCGTGATCGGCGAGGACGCCGACGGCCGGATCGACCTCGCCAGCCTCGACGCGGCGCTGCGCGAGACGGACGGCCGGCGCATCAGGATCGGTTCATTCTCGGCGGCCTCGAACGTGACCGGGATCCTGTCCGACACCCGCGCGATCTCCGTGATGCTCCACCGCCACGCGGCGCTGTCGTTCTGGGACTTCGCGGCGGCCGGGCCGTATGTCGAGATCGAGATGGACCCGCGCCGCGACGGGCCCGCCGGCGCCAGTGCGCCGGACGGCGACGCCGCGCTCGACTACAAGGACGCGATCGTCGTCAGCCCCCACAAGTTCATCGGCGGCCCGGGCACGCCCGGCGTCCTCGTCGCCCGCCGCGAGCTGTTCCGGAACCGCGTCCCGCACGCGCCCGGCGGCGGGACCGTCGCCTACGTCAATCCGCTCGAGCACGTCTACCTCGACGA
>JANLYK010000564.1:0-4816 GCA_031365595.1 Chloroflexota bacterium
TTCGCGGTCGTGGTCCGGCGCGACGAGCTGTGGTTCCTCTCGATGCTCTTCGTCCGGCCGGCCGCCCAGGCGCAAGGCCTTGGCCGCACGCTCCTCGCGGCGCTGGCGCCCGACCCGGCCACGTGGTCCGGCGCTCGGGCAACCGCAACGGACAGCGTCCAGCCGATCTCGAACGGGCTGTACGCCTCGCTCGGAATGGTTCCGCGGGTGCCCCTCCTCCGGCTGGTCGGCCTGCCCGATCGAGCCGGGGCGTTCCCGGCCCTGCCCGATGGCGTCGAGCCGGTCGGGTTCGACGAGGTCGCCGACGACGGCGGGGGGCTCGGGCCGTCGGCCCTCGCCTCCGAACTCGCGACGCTCGACCTGGACGCGGCCGGGTTCAGCCGGGCAGCCGACCACGCCTATCACGCGATCGAGGGAAGGATCGGCTTCCTGTACCGCGGCCGCGACGGCCGCGCGCTCGGCTACGGCTACACGTCGGAGGCCGGCCGGGTCGGCCCGATCGCGGTCCGCGACAGCTCCCTGCTCGGATCGGTCGTCGGCCACCTCGTCCACGCCGTCCGGCCCCGCGGCGCATTCGGGATGTGGGTGCCCGGTGCAGCCGGCGAGGCGGTCGTGCCGCTCCTTCGGGCCGGTTTCCGCTTCGACGGATTTCCGGTGCTGCTGTGCTGGGATCGGCCGTTCGCCGACGTCTCGCGCTACATCCCGATGTCGCCGGGGCTCCTGTGACGGCGACGGTCCGAGCGCGAGATGGTAGCCTCGTGCTCGACGTGGCTCCCCCCTGTCGTGCCCCCGGATGGAGTCCCGCTGACCGGCCGCGCGCCGGCTGCCGGATGACCTCACCGTGGAGCCGCCCATGACCCTTGCCTCCAGTCCGGCCGCCTCGCGCTCCATCCGCGAACGCCTCCTTCGGCGCGGCCGGGAGCGCTCCGCCGCGGATCGGGCGGTCCTCGTCCTGCACGACGTCACCAAGACCTATCCCAACGGCAAGACCGCCCTGCTCGATGTCGACCTCGTGATCCCGGAGGGCGACTTCGTCTTCCTCGTCGGGCCGAGCGGCGCGGGCAAGTCGACCCTGATCAAGCTCCTGATCCGCGACGAGATCGCGAGCCAGGGCCAGGTCGTGCTCGACGGACAGGATCTCGCACGCCTGCCGCGCCGGGCCGTCCCGAAGATCCGGCGCAAGATCGGGATCGTCTTCCAGGACTTCAAGCTGCTGCCGACGAAGAGCGTCTGGGAGAACGTCGCGTTCGCCCTCGAGGTGACCGGCTCGCCGCGGCGCACGATCCGGCCGGCGGTCGATCGCGTCCTCGCCCTCGTCGGGCTGACCGCCCAGCGCAGCCAGATCCCGAGCCAGCTCTCGGGCGGCGAGCAGCAGCGGACCGCGATCGCCCGGGCGCTCGTCCACGACCCGCGCCTGATCATCGCCGACGAGCCGACCGGCAACCTCGACCCGCTGATCAGCTGGGAGATCATCCAGCTGCTCCTGCGGATCAACGAGCTCGGGGTGACCGTGATGATGGCCACCCATGACGCCGACGTCGTGACCGCGCTGCGCAAGCGGGTTGTGGCGCTCGAAGAGGGCCGGGTCATCCGCGACGAGGTCGGTGGCGCGTACCACCGGGCCGATTGATGGACGTTCGACGAGCGACCGGCCGGGCCGCCGGTTGATCGGCTTCGTCGTCTTCAGCCTGCGACGGGCCTGGCAGGGCTTCTGGCGAAATGCCCTGATGAGCCTGGCCGCGACCGCCACGATGGTCCTGATGCTCGTGCTCCTCGCCGGCTTCTGGATCATCCAGACCGGGCTCCTGTCGGCCCTCGACTTCACCGAATCGAAGGTCGAGGTCGTCGCCAACATCAAGCTCGACGCTCCGACGGCCGACATCGCGAACCTGCAGGTCCGGCTCGAGGCGATGCCCGAGGTGGCGGGCGTCACGTTCGTGACCCGCGAACAGGCCCTGGCTCGGTTCCAGCAGTCGATGAAGGAGCAGGGCCGCGAGGACCTGACGAAGTACCTCGACGTGAACCCGTTGACCGCGAGCTACGAGGTCAAGCTGATTGACCCGAGCTATGCGGCGCCGATCGCCAACCTCCTCCGCCAGGAGCCCACGGTCCGGAATGTCCTCGACACGAAGGACACCGCTCAGAACGTGAAGTCGGTCACCGACATCCTCCGCACGGCGGGTTCGGTGATCCTCGTCGTGATCGGGGTGATCGTGCTGTTCATCATCGTCAACACGATCCGCCTCGCGGTCGTCGCGCGGTCCGAGGAGATCGAGATCATGCGCCTGGTCGGGGCGTCGGACGCGTTCATCCGCTGGCCGTTCGTGTTCGAGGGCGCGATGGTCGGCCTGCTCGGAGCGGCGATCACGCTCGGCGGGCTGGCCCTCCTGGCCGACCCGATCGGGGCGTTCATGGTCGACTTCTTCCGGGTCCTGCCGCTGAGCTTCGGCTCGCTGGCCCGCGATCTCGTGGTCTTGGTGACCGCAGCCGGCCTCGGCCTCGGCGTCCTGGGATCGTGGCTGTCAGTCCGGACATACCTGATCCGCTGACAGGCTACGGCGACCGCCCGACGTTGAGCGGCTGCACCACTTCCGTGAAGTTCCGTTCACGGACGATCCGCGAGCCACCGCCCGCACGTAGCATCGTCGACAGGGCGGTGTAGGCTGAGCGCCCGCCCGACCCCGAACCAGCGGAGAACCACGTCCTCGATGTTGACGACCGAACCGTCCGCGTCCGACCCCCAGCCCACCGATCCGGTGCCGATCGGCGAGATCCGTCCGCCGAGCGGGCTCGACGTCGCGCCTGCCCCGGTGCTCGCCCCGCGGAGCTCCGCGAGCGCCCGCGGGTCGATCCTCGCCCTCGCGATGGTCGTCATCTCGATCCTGGCCGGCGGCGCCCTGTTCGTCTCGGGCTTCCTCGTCGGCCAGCGGGCTGCCACCCAGCCGGGCACGCCGGTCGCCGCCGAGCAGGACTTCCAGACGTTCTGGGACTCGTACGACACGATCACGAGCCGCTACGCGGGCGGGGCCGTGGACCAGAAGGCGTTGATCAACGGGGCGATCAAGGGCATGGTCGACGCCCTCGGCGATCCCTACTCCGCCTACCTGACCCCGGACGAGTACCGCCAGGGTCTCCAGGACCTGTCGGGCCAATTCGAGGGGATCGGCGCCGAGATCGGGACGAGGAACGCCAAGGGCGAGACCTCGGACTGCACGACCCTCGGCTCGGACTGCGTCCTGATCGTCGTGACCCCGATAGAAGGCTCGCCCGCGGAGAAGGCCGGGATCAAGTCCGGCGATGCGATCGTCGCGGTCGATGGCACGTCGCTCGACGGGCTCACGATCGACGGCGCACGCAACAAGATCCGGGGCAAGAAGGGCAGCGAGGTCGTCCTGTCGATCGTCCGCGGCGGTGCGGCGGCGACCGACTTCACGGTCGTCCGCGACGTGATCGTCAGCAAGGAGGTCATCACAAAGGACCTCGCCGACAACACGGTCGGGTACATCGCGGTCACCGGCTTCTCGGACAACGCGGCGACGAAGTTCCACGATGCACTCCAGGCCGATCTCAAGGCCGGCAAGACGAAGATCATCCTCGACCTGCGCGGCAATCCGGGCGGCTACGTGACTGCGGCTCGGGCGATCGCGAGCGAGTTCATCAAGGACGGCGCGGTGTTCCTCGAGGAGGACGCCGACGGTAACCAGACCCCGACCGACGCATCGGGCCAGGGGATCGCGACCGCGTCGTCGATCAAGCTCGTCGTCCTGATCGACAAGGGGTCGGCGTCGGCCAGCGAGATCGTCGCGGGCGCTCTCCAGGACCGCGGGCGGGCCACGATCGTCGGCGAGACGTCGTACGGAAAGGGAACCGTCCAGCAGTGGATTCAGCTCCAGGACGGAGCCGCCCTGAAACTGACGATCGCCAAGTGGCTGACCCCGGACAAGCGCTGGATCCACCACGTCGGGATCGTCCCGGACGTGCCGGTCACCACACCGACCGATGCCGGACCAGACGTCGATCCCGCCCTCGACAAGGCGGTCGAACTGCTCACGAAGGAGTCGGCAACCGCCCCTGAGGGCCTCCGGCCGGCCGCCTGACGGACGCGACGAATCGGGCCCCGGTCGGTGCTTGCATGCCGATCCGCGTTCCTGTACGGTGGAAAGGAACGAAAGGAGGTGATGTGCAGTGATCGACAGTAGTAGCTGCACCACCTCGCAGGGAGTGGCCGTCTAGTCGGACACCCCTGTGGGTGGCAAGCTTTGGAACGCCGGTCCTTCGGGGCCGGCGTTTCTGCACTCTCAGCCGTTCTCGCGCAGTCTGATCCGGATCAGCACTCGAGCCAGTCCAGCACCCCTGAAGCGCCATTCCCACAAGGATCATCGTGGCCGAAGAGAAGACCATTGCTCTCAACCGAAGGGCTCGACACGAGTTCTCGATCGACGAGACGTTCGAGGCGGGCATCGTCCTGACCGGGACCGAGATCAAATCGATCCGCGCGGGCAAGGTCAACCTGTCCGACGCGTATGCCCGGATCGAGCGCGACGAGGCCTGGCTGATCGGCGCTCACATCGCCCCGTTCGAGCAGGCCAACCGCTACAACCACGAGCCGAAGCGCGTCCGCAAGCTCCTCCTCCACCGGTCCGAGATCGACGAGCTCCTCGGCCGGACGAAGGCGAAGGGCCAGACGATCGTGCCGCTCCGCCTGTACCTCTCCGGCAAGGGACGGGCCAAGCTCGAGCTCGGCCTTGCCAAGGGCAAGAACCTGTTCGACCGCCGGCGCGACATCGCCGATCGCGACGCGAAGCGCGACGTGGCC
>JANLYK010000589.1:0-16057 GCA_031365595.1 Chloroflexota bacterium
CCCACGGCGCGGTCGCCGTGCCGTCAGGGATCTGGAAGTACGGCGGGTAGGCCGGATTGTCGGTGCCGATCGTGAGCTTGCCCGCGGTCTTGACCGCCAGGCTGTCCTTGGCGCAGGCATCGACCGACGGACTCGGGGCGATACTCGGCGCCGTGCTGGCGGCGGTCGACGGCGCAACCGACGGGGCGGCCGAGCTCGGCGCGACGGTGGCGCCGCTCGTGCACGCGGTGAGGATGAGGCTGGCCAAGGCGATGGCGGTGACGGGAAGCGCTCGACGCATGGGTGAAGACCTCGTGATCGGGGGCAAACGCCCGCGGAGTGTAGCCGATGTCCGAGTGGATCAGTCGGGATTGGCCCGCTCGACGTCGACCGCGAGATCCTCGACGACGCCATGCTTCGCTGCCGCGTCGGTCTGGCTGGCCGCGAGGCAGATCCGGCCGTAGGAATCCTCGTACACGAGCGTCTCGCCAGGCTCGACCTCGCCGAACGTCGCCTGCCAGGTCGTCCGGATCGTCGCTCCCCCGGCGATGGACAGGGTCAGCGCGTCACCGGGACGGACGGGGCCGAGCGCGGCCTCGAGGTCGGCCCGCAGACCGGCCAGCTTGACGTTTCCGAACGTGTCGACGTAGACGATGCTCGAGCGCAGCCGCCCTGCTTCGACCCGGGCCTCCCGGATCGGCGATGGGACGAGGTCAGCTGGCTGGACGGCCGGCCCGAACGCGGCCACTGGCACGCCGTTTGCGAGGTGCGCGGCGGCCGGGGCGAAGATGTCTCGCCCGTGGAAGCTCGTGCTGATCACCGGAAGGCGGTACGCCGCGGCCTCGAGAACGTGGACCGCGACCACGCCGCCCAAGCGCTCTGCGGCGGCGACGAGGAGGCCGTTGTCCGGCCCGATCAGGACGTCACCGCGGCCGCACACGATCGCAATGGGCAGGCGGGCGGTGCCCACCCCGGGATCCACCACGGCGACATGAAACCCGACCGGCAGGTACGACAGCGCACACCACAGCAGGAGTGCCCCGTCCCGGATCGCGAACTTGCGGACCTCGTGGCTGATGTCCACGATCCGCGCGTCCGGGGCGATGCCGAGGACGACGCCGCGCATGATCGCCGCGCTCGGGTCGCGCGCGCCGAAGTCGGACAGGAGCGAGATCAGGGGGCCGGTCACGCCGGCGATCGTACGGCACGGAACATCGAAGCGGCGCCCGGAGGAGGCCAGGCGCCGCTTCGAAACGGAATGTCGCGGTGGCGGGAGGAGGATCGTCGCCGCGACGGAGGAGTCAGGTGTGGGACCGGCCGTGCTGGCGCGGGATCAATGCGGTCGGGGATCCGCCGGTTCGGTGAACTGGCCGGTCCGGTTCATGGCTCGCAGGAAGAGGAGCTGGTTGATCTGGCGAAGGGTCCAGCGGGCCTCGCCGATCGAGATTCCCGCCAGGAATGCGGTGAGGTTTGCCGCCTCGTCAGGCGCCAGGCCCCGCAGGAGGAGGCTCCGGTAGGTCGCCCGGGTGCGCAGCTCCGTCGTCGAAGCCTGGCTGTCCGGCGTGCTCGGGATGACGATGGCCGACCCAGACCCGGCCACGGAGGCCGCTGCGATGACCGGCCAGGACGAGCCTCCGCGAGAGGAGCGACCCCGACCCCGATGCTCTCGACGCGCCTGACCTGCCATGGTTCACCGGTTCGTCCTGTCTTCCACTTGGGGATGCCCGTGCCTGTTGTCGATTGGTTCGATGGTTCCCACCGGGCGGACCATCGGATCCGTCGATCGGGTCGCTCTGGTGAGGTCTAGCGGGATCTTCGACCTGTCGAGGGGCCGACACGATGACCCGTCGGTCCCATGGCCCTTGGTACTTGCGGCCGCGGTCGTGCCCTGACGACGAACGGGCGCCGGGTAGAGTTGCGGCCGTGCGGGTCCGGACCTTCGAATCGCGCCTGATCGCCCTCGTCCTCGCGGCGTGCTGGACGGCCGCGGCCGCGATCGTCCTCGTCGGCTACCGGCCCGGTGGCCCGATCGACATCGCGGTCGGTCTGGCGGCCCTCGCACCGGCGCTGGTTGCTCTCGTCGGGGTGGCGTGGCCGCCCGTCGCGCGCGGCGATCGGGCGTTCACCGGCATCGTCTCGCTGGCGGCGGCGTCCCTGCTCGTCCTCGTCCCATCGATCGCCGATCTGACCGGCCAGCTCGGTGCGCGCGGTGCGCAGACCCTCCTGCCCTCGGTGGAGGCCGCATATCCGTGGGTCCTGGCGCTGCTCGGCACCTCGCTGTTGACGGGCTTCGGGCTCGCCCGCCGGCGACTCGGCGAGGCCGCGATGCGCCGACGGCGGCTGGCCCGCGGGCTTCTGTTCGCAACGGTCCTCGCCGGGGCCAGCGGGCTCCTGTTCGCCGCTGTCGCAGCGGCCAATGAGCTGGCCCTTCGCGACCGGATCGCGAGCTCGTCCCGGTTCGGCCCGACCGACGTCGATCGGGAGCCGCCGATCTGCGACGGGGCCATGGGCATCGGCCCGACCGCCCGTCTCGCGATCCACCTCGACGGCACGCTCGACGGCCGGGCGATGGGCACGATCGAGCTTGCCGGCGAGCGGGCTGCGGCCGACGTCCGATGGTTGGCCTACGTGGCGACGACGCGCGAGCTTGGCCTGCACGGTGCCGCGCTCGTCAGCGACGCTGGCTGGCTCCGCCGCCCGGGCGCCGGCTGGCGTCGAGCGACCCCGATCGAGATCGGCGACGTCGACCTCGATCTCACGGCGTTTCGCACGGCGCTATCGCCGGACGCCCGGGCCGCCGCCGAATCGCGCGGCGTGGTCGTCATCGAGGGCGCCCGGGCCCGGCAGTGCCGGGTGGCGGTCGACGGCCCGACCTTCCGGGCCGCCTTTCCCCAGGTCGGCTGGCTGATCGGTGACGCGGATCTCGGACACTGGCGGGGCCAGCTCGACTACTGGGTCTTCCTCGACGGCCAGATCGGACGGATCGCGGGCAGCGTCAATGGCGAGGCGGCCGACATCCAGGCCGGGGCGCTCCAAGCGACGATCCGGGTGGACCTGACCGCCACCGATCGGGGCGGAGTCGTGAACGTCACCCCGCCGGCGCCGTGACGGGGCGAGGGAGCCGTGACGCGCTGAGCCCGGGCGGGCGATGATGGCGGGCATGGACGACGATCGGGAGGAGCGCGGCTCGGCGAAGCGCGACCGGCTGGCGCGGATGACCCGGATCATCGCCCTGCTCAGCGCCCACCCGGACGGGATGAAGCCGTCGGAGATGGCCCACCGTGTCGACTCGTCCGTGCGGACCGTGTATCGCGACCTGCGCTCGATCGAGGGCGAGCTCGGGATGCCGCTGTGGTCGGACGGTGGCCGCTGGGGAGTCGAGGCCGATGCGTTCCTGCCGCCGCTGAAGCTGACCCGGAGCGAGGCGATGGCGGTCGTCCTGTCGGCCCGGTTGATGGTCCGCTACGCCGACAAGTACGACCCCGACCTCGCGTCGGCCTTCGAGAAGCTGGCCGCCGTGCTGCCGGCCGCGCTTCGCGAGCACGTCGATCGGACCCTCGACGACCTGTCGCGCCGCCCGACCGACGAGACATTCAGCCGCCACGTCCGCCTGCTCACCCAGGCCTGGGCGGAACGGCGGGTCGTGGCGCTCGACTACGCCCCTGCGCCCTACGCGCCCGAGGCGGCACCCCGGACCGCCCGCGTCCGGCCCTACCTGATCGAGCCGTCGCTCCAGACCCACGCCTTGTACCTGATCGGCTGGGACGAGACCCGGGATGCGATGCGGACCTTCAAGATCGAGCGGATCCGGGACGTGGCCCTGACCCCGGACTCGTTCGCCCCGGCCGGTGCGGAGGTCGACGGGATGTTCGAGCGAGCGTGGGACATCATCGCCGACCAGGAGCCGGTCGAGGTCGAGCTGCGGTTCGCGGCGCGGGTTGCCAGCCGGGTCCGCGAGGCGCGCTGGCACCCGACCGAGCGGGTCGCCGAGGAGGCTGACGGCGCCCTGACGTGGCGCGCGACGGTCGCCGGGCCGATCGAGATCCGGCTCTGGATCCTGTCGTGGGGCGACGACGTCGAGGTCGTGGCGCCGGGGTCGCTCCGGGACGACGTGGCAGCCACGCACACCCGGGCGGCGGCACGCTACGGGCCTGCGCGCGCCGGCGATGGCTCGGGCGCGCGGGCATGATGGCGCGCCACCCGTTCAGCGCGGTCAACCTGATCAGTGACCCGATCCACGGCTACGTCGAGCTCACGAAGCGCCTGACCGCCGACGAGTCGCGGGCCGCCGACCTGCCCCCGGAGGATGCCGCCGAGGAGGACCTCCTCGATACGGCCTGGCTCCAGCGGCTCCGCCGCATTTCGCAGCTCCAGTCGGCTCGCTGGGTGTTCCCGACCGCCGAGCATTCGCGCTTCACCCACGGCCTGGGGGCCATGCACGAGGCCGGCCTGTGGGCGCGCCAACTGGTCCCGTCGATCCGGCGCGAGCTGGCCGCCCGCGGCGAGCCCATCCCGAGCGAGGGCCTCGTCGTCGAGACGTTCCGCGTCGCGGGTCTCCTGCACGACGTGGGCCACGGGCCGTTCGCCCACTTCTTCGACGACCACGTCCTGTCCGCCTTCCCTGCCCCGCCGGACCCGCGCCGGCCCGCCGGCAAGTCGCTGACCCATGAGGACCTCTCGCAGCTGATTATCGAGCGCGAGCTGGGCGAGCTGATCGGGGCCCTGCGCCGGGCTCCTGGCAGCGTCGCCGAGCGCGACGGGTTCGCCGACGGCGAATCGATCGACCCGCGCTGGGTCTCGTTCCTCGTGTCGAAGCCGGCCCTCGACGACCCGGCAATGCCGACCTGGGTCCGCTGGCTCCAGCCGCTCCTGTCGGGCGTGTTCACGGTCGACAACCTCGACTACGTCCGGCGCGACGCCTGGATGACCGGGGTCGCGGTCGACGTGGACGTCGAGCGGCTGCGCCGCTACGCGTTCATCGGTGAGCGCGGGCTGACGCTCTACGAACCGGGTCTCGGGGCGCTCGAGATGTTCCTGACCTCGCGCCTCTTCATGTACCAGCAGGTCTACTTCCACCGGACGGTCCGGGCGATCGACCTCGACCTGGCCGACGTGTTCGGGCCGTCGATCCGGGCGATCTTCGGCGACCGGTCGCCGGCCGACGCGCTCTCCGCGTATGCCGACCTCGACGAGTACGGGCTCCTGCATCAAGCAGCTCGCTGGACGCGCGGCGAGGACCTGTCCGCTGCCCCGACCGCGGGCGACGGGCATGTGACCGCCGAGGTCGCCGACGCGTGGCGGGCGGTGCTCCTGCGCCGGCCCCGCTGGCGATCCGAGGCGGAGATCCGGGTCGAGTACGAGGCAGGCGCGCGGCCGGACGCCGAGATCGCCTTGCTGGGTCCGGCCGAGCCGGGGCGGGTCGCGATCGACCTCGCTATCGTCGACGCCCGGCCAGCCGATGCCACCGCGACCGACTCGCTGCTCGCCGTCGAGGGTCGGGACGGGTCCTCGCTGTCGCTGGCCCGGTCACTGGGACGGCTGCCCGCCTATGCCCTGATCGCTCGGCGCTACCGGCGGCTCGCCGATCGCTGAGGCGTCAAGGCGCTGAGCGAACGCCTGGGCGCGGCCCGAGTTGGCCTCGTTGCCAGCGCCGGACCGTGGGGACCGCTTCGGAGGGGGAATCCGGCGATCGGGCCGCGTGTCGCCTGCTCGGCACGCTCAGTGGTCGGCGCTCCGGTCCGGCAAGTCGCTCGGCAACGCGCCCAACGTTCCGTGGAGGCAACTCTGGCCACGTCCGTGGCAGGGGCGGGCGGAGAGCCGCCGTCCTTGCTAGTTCGGGTTCGCTTCGGCCGCCGTCGTGGCTGCCGCGGCCCCAGCAGACGCCGCAGCGTCCGCCAGCGCCGCGGCCTTGATCGCCATGGCGATCTGGCGCGTCCGGAGCGCGACGTCGCCACCGGGCAGAACCTGGAGCGGATCGATCCGGGCGATCTCGAGCTTGGGCAGCTTGAGACGCTTGAGGATGTCGGCGCGGACGCCGAACGTCTTCGTCTCGAGCGGACTGAACAGGCCGTAGTGGACGTGGCAGCCCGACGCGTGCCCGGTCGCGCCCTCGTGGCCGATCAGGTCGCCGGCCACGACCCGCTGTCCGGGCTTGACCGTCACATCCCGGAAGTGGGCGTAGATGGAGCGATATCCATTGCCGTCATCGATCACGACGACGAGCGGCAGGTCGTTCCACGACTGCCTCCGGTCGAGCAGGTCGATGTACGGCTGGAGGTCGCCGATCCAGCCGACGTACGCGTCGAACCGGCGGCCGGCGGCCAGGACCACCCCGGAGTGTGCCGCTGCGACCGGCGCGCCGCAGAACGAGGCCATGTCGACGCCGTCATGGAACAGCTTTCCGTCCTTGATTCGCGATCCGCCCGGGATCGCCTTGAACGGCAGCGAGATCCGGCCCGCCCGGATCGGCCACTGGTAGCCGGTCAGAGACGAGGCCGGCGGCGCGACGCGGGCAACGACCCGGCGGGGGCCGTCCGGGTCGGTCGGGTGAGCGGGGACGTTCGCGAGATCGATCCGGATGGGTGGGCGCGACGGGTTGGGAGTCATCGATGGCGGAGCACCGACGGCTCCGGCGACGCCTCCGCCGTAGGGCGTGAGCGGGCCGCCCGCCGCACCGAGGGCGGAGATCGCGAGCTGGAGCGCGACGGCCAGCCCGGCCGCGATCGCGAGTGCGGCAACGACGCGCCGCCCGACCGACCGACGTCGGTCGCGGTCGCTCAGCGGTTGCGGGGGCAGGAACGAGGAGCCGGGCCGGATCGCAGGGGCTGGCCGCGCGTGATCCGCCCAGTCACGGCGACGGTGGGGCACCGCGAATCTGTATCACCCGCCGGTGCCCTCCGCAACCGGGCCGGATCTACGCGTCGGACGCGATGGCGCGAGCCAGCTGCCGTCCCCAATCGCGCGCCCGTTCGAGCTCCCCGTCGCGGAGTGGCCCGTACTTGCTCGTGACGACGAACCGCTGTGGGGCATCGATTGGCCGATAGCCGGCACGCTGCAGCTCCTGATCGATCGTGCCGGTGGCGCCACCGGGCGACCAGCGGATCCGGGTCTCGAACGCGGCCGATCGTCCGGAGCCCGGCGGCAGGTGCTCGAGCCACGTCCGCATCGAGGGATGCGACAGGTCGGCCGGTCCGGGCGCAGCGTGCTCGGAGAGCAGGCCCTGGCGCGCCTTGTCGGTCGTCAAGCGGAACCCGATCACGGGCGCCCCGGCCACGACCAGCTCGGCTGCCGCGACCTCCGGGCCGACAGCCTCGTCCGTCGTCATGGCCCGAGCGTCGGGGCCGAGTCCCTCGCTGATCGCATGAGCGATCGCGGCCGTGTTTCCCCAGTGCGATTCGTACACGACGATCTTCATCGAGGTCTCCTCTGCCGGCACTCGGTCGCCCGACTCCGTCCCGTGGCGACGTTCACGGATCGTCGTCCGTTAGCAGCCGCGCGGACAGAGACGTCAGCACTGTCGACCCCGAGCCGATCGGCCCGTTCCGAGGCGCGGCGAAGCCGACGCGTGTGCGCGCGGTGGCCCGCCCTCGCGCTTCATGCCCGTGCGGGATGCGGGCGGGTATGATCGCGACCGTCCGCCCGTAGCTCAGTGGATCAGAGCGACTGACTTCGGATCAGTAGGTCGGGGGTTCGAATCCCTCCGGGCGGGCCACTGAACCCAGACACCTCCGGGCGGGCCACCTCGTCCCCCGAGCGTCACGGTCGGACGCCCGATCACCGGAGACGAGCCAGGGGAATGGCGGGCACGGGGATCGGCGTGCTTGCTGAAGCCGGCGGACGTGCGGATCGGCCGCGCCCGCCTGAAGAGGGAGCAACGGTGATCCTCCGCGTCGTCGGCGGACGGGTGCGCCCGGGTGAGGTCGACCGTGTTGCCGCGTCCTTCAGGGCCGCCTACGTGCCGGTCGCCGAGCGGACGGGCGGTCTGGTCCGCTACGTGGTCGGAGTCAGCGCGGCAGCCGACGGCGGCCACGATCTGGCGGCGATGACTGTCTGGACCGAGGTCGAACACGCCCTGGCGGCGTACAGCGGTGATCTGTCCGCGATCTGCACGCTCGACGCCCTCGACCACGGCGAACAAATGACGTCGGTCGCCTACTACGAGTTGGATCAATCGGCGGGACCGGACGTCCAAGGTGGCCGCCCGACCCTCCTCCGGATCGCGGTCGGGACCGTGCCGCGGGGCCTGGACGCCGACATCCAGCAGAAGCTTCGACGGCGGATTCCTAACCTTCCTGCCGAAGCGTGCGAAGTCTGGATCGGACGACGTGTCGTGGACGGCGACGTCGAGGTCGCGTTCATTTCGACCTGGCTTGCGGCCCCGCCGGACTGGCCGCTCGACGAGCCGCTGTGGACCGCCATTGCCGATCGCTATGACGCGTTCCGGGTCTCCGTTCAGACGATCCTGCTCGAAGGCGTCGGCCTGGGCTGATGGTCCGGGCCGGGACGCTGGCCTTCGCCATGCGTCTGCAACGAGCCCTGCTGTCGGCGTGACCTCGCGTGGTCGGCGGGCCCATAGGCTTGAGGTCACGCGCTTGCACGCCCGGCCCGCTGATCCCGACGAGGCCGCCGCGTTGCGTCGTGCGAAGGAGGATCCTCATGGCCACGACCACGACCCGCCGCCGACCGTCCAACGGCACCGGTTCCGGAAACGGTTCCAGCGGCAAGCCGTCGCCCCAGCCGAAACTCGCCCAGCGCGGACCTGAGCTCCAGAAGTTCGGCACCCTTCGGCAACTGCCGATCGCCCTGGCCGCCGAGGCCCGATCCGAGAGCTGCCGGATCCTCAACGAGATCCTGTCCGATTCGATGGTCCTCGCCGCGCTCTACAAGAAGGCCCACTGGAACGCTGCCGGGCCGACGTTCTACCAGCTCCATCTCCTGTTCGACAAGCACTACGAGGAGCAGGTCGAGCTGGTCGACGCCCTTGCCGAGCGGGTCCAGATGCTCGGCGGGATCAGCGTCGGCGACCCGCGCCACGCCGCCGAGCTGACGACGATCGCCCGCCCGCCCGACGGCGCCGAGGAGGTCCCGGTCGTGCTGTCGCGGCTGCTCGACGCCCACGAGACGATCATCGAGAAGGTCCGTGCCGGTATCGACAAGACCGAGAAGAACAAGGACCTCGGGACGAACGACCTCCTGATGGGCGACGTCCTGCGCCGCCACGAGATGCAGGTCTGGTTCGTGGCGGAGCACATGGTGGAGATGCCTCTCATCGACGCGTAACGACTCGGCTGGCGCGTCGATGCCGGTTGACAGGTCCGGCTAATACTGGATACTTGCAGGTATCATGTATTGGCAGCCCTGGCGGTGGGCGAAGGACGGCTGGCTGGGAGCCGGGCTGGTCGTCGCATTCACTGGCCTGTCGATCGTCGCCAGCCTCTGGCTTGAGGCACCGTTCGTGGCGTTCATCGCCGCGGTCGGCATGCCCGTCGGAGCCGCGCTTGGCTTCCGGGCGGGATCGGAGGTCCTCTGGTCGGAGCATCCGCTCGGCCTCGCGATCCGGACCGCCGCGCAGGCGACGCTGATCGTCGTAACGCTCCTGATGGTCGTGGCCGTCGTCGCGCCGTTTGCGCGAGGCCAGTCAGACGTCGCGAGTCCGATCATGGAAATCGTGTTCGGGCTGGTGGTCGGCCCGGTCTACGTCCTCTTCTTCGGATTCCCCGCGGCGCTCGCCGTCGCCGTCGCCTCGGTCACGATCCGGCGAGCGTTCGGCGCCCGCCGGCAGGCGCTGGCGGCCCTCCTCGGAGTCGCGTTCGTCGCCATCGGGGTTGCGGGGGGAGCGCTTGCCGCCGACGCGTTGCGCCGCGATGCCCGACGAGCGGCCGGTCTGCCCGACCTCGAGGCGGCCGGCTGGTTGACGCTGGCCCGGGCCGCCACGAGGCTCGAATATGTCGTCGTCAACCACAGCCGACAGACGTTCGTCCTTGCCGTCAACGAGACCACGGGTCCCGGCGAGTCGCGTGGCTCTGTCGGCGGTGTCGAGCCGTGTCGTGCCTGGGCCGAATTGGTACCGCTCGGGCCGGACTGGTCGGTCCACATGGCCCCGGATCCCGGCGCTGAAACCGACGCGCAGTTCGAGGCGTTCGACCGGCCCCCGATCGCGACGAGCGCGGACACGCCGGGCCGTGATCCGCGCATCCGGATCGACGTCGCCGCCGACGGCACGGCGCACGTCACCCGGGACCAGCCCTTCCCGTCCGACGCAGAGTTCTCCGCCTCCGCCTGCTGATCCGGTGGGGTCCCGGCCCGGCAAGCAGGCCCACGATGTCGGTTTCGAGGTCGTTCCGTTGAAGCGAAACCAGTTCGCCGGGCAAACACGTTCCGCATGGCGTGAACGATCGCCAGGCGGGCTTCCTGCGCGCTCCATCCGCGCGAGGTCGCCGCAGGCCAGCATCCTGCTACCCTCGCCGGCGTGACCCGAACCGCTGCCCAGCTCCTCGTCGAGTGCCTCGCTGCCGAGGGCTGCGAGTACGTCTTCTCGGTTCCGGGCGAGGAGACGATGGACATCCTCGACGCACTCAAGACGGTCGCGGTCGCGGCCCGCGACGATGGCCGCCTGGCCGGCCCACGCCACGTCACGACCCGCCACGAGCAGGGCGCCGCGTTCATGGCCGACGTCTACGGCCGCCTGACCGGCAAGGCCGCCGTCGCGATGGCGACCCTCGGGCCGGGCGCGACGAACCTGATCACCGGCATTGCCGACGCCTACCTGGATCGCGCACCGATGGTCGCGATCACGGGGCAAGCGAGCTCCGAGAAGCTCCACAAGGAAGCGCACCAGGTCGTCGACGTCGTCCGGATGATCGAGCCGGTCACGAAGTGGAACACGCGGGTCGAGCGGGTGGAGGCGATCCCGGAGATCGTGCGCAAGGCCTTCCGGACCGCGGTGCTCGAGAAGCCCGGGCCGACCCACATCGAGCTGCCCGAGAACGTCGCGGCCGCCCCGGTCGCCGACGACGCCCGGCCGCTGATCCCGGGCCAGACCTACTTTCCGGAGCCGACCGATGCGGCGATCGCCCATGCCGCGGAGCTGATCGCGACGTCGCAGCGACCGCTCGTCCTGGCCGGCAATGGCGTCCTCCGGCGGCGCGCCGCGCCTGAGCTCCGGGCCTTCGCCCGCGGGCTCCACGTCCCGGTAGCGGCGACGTTCATGGGCAAGGGCGCGATCGACGATCGCTCGCATTTGTCGCTGATGGCGGTCGGGCTCCAGGCGCGCGACCATGTCCTGTCGGGCTTCGATCGAGCCGACCTCGTGATCTGCGTCGGTTACGACCTCGTCGAATACGCGCCCGCCGGCTGGAACCCCGACGGCCGCAAGCGAATCATCCACATCGACACCCAGCCGGCCGAGGTCGACGGCCAGTACCGGCCGGAGGTCGAGCTCGTCGGCGACATCGACGGGTCGCTCCGCCGCCTCCTCGCCGCGGTCCTGCCCCGTGGAATCAGCGGCCGTGACGCCGGGGAGCGCCACGAGAGCCGCGAGACCCTCGTCCATTCGGACCTGCGGACCGCCCTTCTGGCTGAGCTCGCGGGGAGTGCCGGTTCCGGCGCCGCGGGACCCGGTGACGACGCTCTCCCGATCACCCCGCAGCGGGCGATCGCCGATCTCCGTGAGGCCCTCGGTCCGGAGGACATCGTCGTGTCCGACGTCGGCGCGCACAAGGTCTGGGTCGCCCGGCTCTACCAGGCGTACGAGCCGAACACCGTGATCATCTCGAACGGGTTCGCGGCGATGGGCATCTCGCTGCCGGGGGCCGTTGCCGCGAAGCTCGTCCATCCCGAGCGCAAGGTCGTCGCGCTGTGCGGCGACGGCGGGTTCCTGATGAACAGCCAGGAGCTCGAGACCGCCAAGCGGATCGGGGCGAACATCACGGTCGTCGTGTGGCGCGACGACGGCTACGGCCTGATCGACTGGAAGCAGCGCAACGAGTTCGGGCGGCCGTTCGGAGTGGAGTTCGGGAATCCGGACTTCGTGGACTACGCCCGTTCGTTCGGGATCGCCGGGTCCCGGCCGTCGTCGGCCGCGGATCTGCTGCCGACGCTCCGGCGCGCGCTGGACGTTGACGGCCCGTCGCTCGTCGAGGTCCCGATCGACTACCGCGAGAACCTGCGGCTGACCGAGCACCTCGGGGCCCTGTCCGGCGCCTGATCGGGTCCGCAGGCGGGCTGAGTCACGTGGCGAGTCGATCTGGGCGTCAGCGTCCAGAGCTCTGGAACAACTCCGCTCGAGCCGAGCGTGCTCGTCCAGAATCTGACCCACGTCGTGACTCACGGCGCGCTCGTGCGGACCGCCGGCCAGACTGCGCTACGGGGCGGATCCGACTTCGGAGACGGAGGCAACCGGTCCGGGGACGCGGCCCGTCGCCCCGCCAGGGTCCGCCGGCGACGCCGCGCGCGCTCTGTCGAGCCGGGCGAGGAGCGGCCGAGCGGCGAGCCGGGTCAGGACAGCCCGGGTGGACTCGATGATGGTTGCGGCCTCCGGCATCTCCGCCTCGGTCGGCCTGAGGAGCAACGCCAGGTCGAGGCCTGCAAGTGCCTCGTCGAATGCCAGTCCCAGAGCCTGCCAGCCGCGGAGCGCCTCGCGATAGCCGGCGATCGCCTCGGCCCGTCGTCCCTCGAGCGCGGCGAGACCCGCGCGCAGTGTCGCCCGATCGCGATCGACCGCCTGGCCGCGAATCACCGAGCGGTCAAGCTTGTCCAGGACCTCGCCGGCGCCGGCCGCGTCGCCGGCCCACAGGGCGGCTCGGGTCGCGATCGGCAGCGTGATCGGTTGGAAGTAGTTCGTGATCCGGGCGGATTCGGTGGCCTCGTGCCGCGCCGACGCGAGGTCGTCGACGGCCACGGCGGCCCAGGATCGCGCCCAGTGGACGTACGAGGCGTACTGGGTATCGCTCAGGTCGGGCAGCATCTGCTCGGCCGCCTTGATGTCCTCGCTCGGATCGGCTCCACGAAGCGCCGCCATGACGGCGCGATCGACGTACAGCTCGAGGAATACCGAGTTGTCGGCAGGATTCGCGAGCCAGTCCTCGAGGAGATCCGCCGCCCACGGCCACTCCCCGACCCGGAGCGCGCACGACACGGCGTTGCCGACCATCAGGAAACCCGCTGCCGTCGAGCCTCGACGACTCGCGATCTCCAGGCCCTCGCGGGTCATCGCCAATCCCGCGACGGGATCCGCGAACTGCTCGTAGAAGGTCAGGATTGTGCGCGTCGAGCGGTGGACCATCTCCAGGTCGTTGGTGACGGCCAGTTCATGGGTCCCGCGCAGCAGGATGAGAGCCTCCCGCGGACGGTCCAGCCGATATAACGTGCTGCTCAGTCGGGCGAGCGCCGTGGCGGTCTCGAGGAGCAGGTCCAGGCGCTCGGCGATCGGGAGGAGCCGTTCGGTCCACGCCAGCATCCCGACATCGTCTTCGATCGCCCCGAGGGAGGCCGCGATCTCGAGCATCAGGGCGACCCCTGCCCGGGTCGACTCGAGATCGGAGAACTCCTTCCAGACGCCGAGGAGCCGTCCGTGATCTCGTGCGCTGCCGCGGCCGAATCCGCGCCGGACGAAGGCCAGCGACGCCTCCGCGAGCGCGATCTGCTCCCGGTCGCCGAGGGCGCGCCGGGCGTCGGCAGCACCTTGGGCATGGGCCTCGGCGATGCCGAAGTCGAGGCCCTCGGTGGCCGACTTCAGCGCCCGCTCATGGAGGTCCGCCCGATCGGCCGCGTCCGTGCTGATGGCCAGCGCGTGGTCGAGGAACGCGATCGCCTGGACGTGCGATCCGAGGGCAGCCGCCCGCTCGGCGGCCCCGCGCAGCGCGATTCGCGCCTGAGCGGCAAGGGCGTCCGCCTCGGCGGGCTCCGCGGCGCTCGCCTGGGCCGCCAGATAGTGCCCTGCGAGCGCGCCTGCGAGCTCCTCGCTGCCGAGTGCCTCGAAGAATCGGGCTGCAGCGAGATGGCGGATCTTGCGATCCTTGCGGCCCAGCGTGTTGTACGCGACCTCGCGGATCAGAGCCTGGACGAACCCGTACTGGCCGCGCTCCGCGGACCGCGGATCGAGGTGCTGGACGAGGAGCTCGCGACGGACCAGGGTGCGCAACCGCGGCTCCAGGGCCTCGGGCCCGAGTCCCGAGACGGAGGCGAGTCCGGCAAGCGTGAAGCTCTGCCCGAGGACCGAGGCGTCGGCGACGACTGCGCGATCGGCCGGATCCAGGCCGTCGAGTCGGGCACTGATCAGCGCGGTCAACGTCTCGGGCACGGCGAGGGTCGTCAGGTCGCCGACCGGGCGGTGGATGCCATCGTCTCCCACCGCGAGGCGGCCCTCGGCGAGAAGCATCCGGACGGTCTCGACGGCGTACAGGGGGATCCCGTCGGCTCGGGCGACGATGGCATCGCGAGCGGCAGCCGAGAGCCCGGGCACCAGCCCGAGGAGCAGCTCGACCATCGCGTCATTGGAGAGCGGCTCCGGGTGAATGGACGTGAAGCTCCGCTTGCCTGCCCCCCAGTCCGGTCGGCGCTCCATCAGCTCCGGCCGGGCGAGCGTGACGATGAGGATCGGGCTGGTCCGACTCCATTCCTGGACGTGGTCGATGTAGTCGAGCAGACCGGCGTCGGCATGGTGGAGGTCCTCGAAGACCATGACCACTGGCGCTCGCTCCGCAAGCCGTTCGAAGAATGTCCGCCACGCCCCGAACAGCTGCTGTGAGCCCATTCCGGACTCGATTCCGAGGAGGCACAGGAGCGCCGGCGCGATCCACGCCTGCTCCCCCCCGTCGGGGACGTGCAGGTCCAGCATCGCCGCGACGCGGGCACGGGTCGTCGGCTCGTCGTCGGTCTCCTGGAGGCCGGCCCGGCCGCGGACCATTTCGCCGAGTGCCCAGAAGCTGATGCCATCACCGTATGCCGGGCTGCGGCCGTCGTGCCAGTACACCGTGTCGACGAGGCCATCGACATACTTCAGGAATTCCCACGCCAGGCGCGACTTGCCGATGCCGCCCGGCCCGATGACGCTGACGAGGCGCGGACGACCTTCTCGGATCGTGGCATGGAAGAGGTCCTTGAGCTGGCGGAGCTCCTCGTCGCGACCGACGAACGGCGCCTCGAGGCCCTCCGACCGGCCGACGCCGCGGCGCTGGGCGACGACGCGCAGGGCCCGCCATGCAGGGACCGGGCTGATCTTGCCCTTCAGGACCTGGTCGGCGACCGCCTCGAACGCAATGGCGCCGCCGGCGGCACGCTGGGTGGCCTCGCCGACGAGGACCGTGGACGGCGCGGCGACGCTCTGGAGGCGGCTCGCGGTGTTGACCATGTCGCCGCTCACCATGCCCTGGTTCGTCGCGCCGACGGTGACGGCCGCCTCGCCGGTCAGGACCCCGACCCGAACCTCGATTCCCGATCCGAGCGTGCGGACGCCATCGACGAGGTCGAGGCCGGCCCGAACGGCGCGTTCGGCATCGTCCTCGAACGCCTGCGGGGCGCCCCACAGCGCCATCACCGCATCGCCGATGAACTTCTCGATCGTGCCGCCGTAGCGGGCGATGATCTCCTCGACGATCCCGAAGTAGCGGGCCTGGAGCTCGCGGACCTCTTCCGCATCCCGACCTTCCGAGAACGCCGTGAATCCGACGAGGTCGGCGAACAGGACGGACACGAGGCGGCGTTCCGCAGTTGCCTCACCCGACGACGGGCGCCCTGTCGGCGGCGGGGTGTCGGGCGCGGCCGGCTGCGCGCTCGTCTGGCCCGTCCCGAGCGGGGTCGCGCATTCCGAACAGAACTTCGCGTTGGGCAGGTTCGCCGAGCCGCACGTGCGACAGACCGCAGCCAGCCCGGTCCCGCACTCCATGCAGAACTTGGCGCCGGTCCGGTTCTCCGTGCCGCAGCTCGAGCAGATCACGCGGTTGCCGTCTCCTGTCACAGCGTTCCCGACCGCGCGAGCATAGCCGAGGGCCCGGACCCGGCCGAGGTCCACGCGACGTTCTGCGCTGGGCGTGCGACCTCGTCAGTCGGCGTCGAGGAGTTCCAGCACTGGCGCCATCGC
>JANLYK010000062.1:0-2134 GCA_031365595.1 Chloroflexota bacterium
CCGCGTCGCGGAGCTGGGCGAGGTACCTGGGCAGGACCGCGTTCCCGAAGCTCACCGCCCCGTCGAGCGGTGGCAGGTCGCCGGCGATCGTCCGGAGGAGCGTCGTCTTGCCCGCCCCGTTCGGCCCGACGATCCCGATCCGGTCGCCGCGCGTCGCGGCCAGGAACGGGACGGTCGCGACGCGCTTCGCCTCGCGGGCCGGGACGCCGTCGGCGTCCACCGCCCCGCGCCCGGGCAGGTACCCGACGACCAGGCCCTCGACCCGGATCACGACCTCGCCCGAGCGCGACGGACCGCCCCCGGCCAGGGCGCCCGTCGGCAGGCGCAGCTTCTTGGTGGCCTTGGGCGCCTCGACCCGCTCGGCCTGGAGCTTCTCGAGCCGGGCCTCGTGCTCGTGCATCTTGCTGAACTTCCGGTGCGAGCGGTAGCGCTGGACGAGCTCCTTCTCGCGCTCGATCTGCTCGGCCGTCGTGTCCGCGTCCTTGACCGCCCGGACGTCGCGCTCCTCACGCTGGCGGTGATACGCGCTGTAGTCGCCGCGGAACATCGTCAGCTTCCGGTCGCGCAGCTCCCAGACCCGGTTGACGGTCGCGTCGAGAAATGCCCGGTCATGGGACGCCACGAGGAGCGCGCCGTGGCGTCGGCGGAGGTGCTCCTCGAGCCACTCGATGGCGGCGATGTCGAGGTGGTTGGTTGGCTCGTCGAGGAACAGCAGGTCCGGCTGGGCAATCACGAGACGGGCGAGGGTCGCGCGGGTCTGCTCGCCACCGGACAGGGCGGTCGGGGGCTTCGTCCACTCCTCGCGGGTGAAGCCGAGGCCCGACAGCGCCTCGTCGACGCGGAGATCGAGCGTGTACCCGCCGAGGATGTCGAACTGGTGCTGGAGGTCGGCATAGGCCGGGTCCTCGACCCGCCCGGTCTGCTCGAGATCGTGGAGGCGAGTGGCCATCGCCTCCAGATGGGCCGCGCCGTGGCGGACGGCAGCGCGCAGGTCCGGCGCGGCCATGAATGCCTCGTCGAAGTGCGATTCCTGGGCGAGCAGGCCGATCGACAGGCCGCGCTTGCGGTGGACGATCCCGTCGTCCGGCTCGTCGCGCCCGGCCGCCAGGCGAAGGAGCGTTGTCTTGCCCGCGCCGTTCGGCCCGACGAGCCCGATCCGATCCTCGACCGCGATCGCCGCGGTCACGTCGTCGAGGATCACGAACGTGCCGACCTCGCGCCGGACGCTGTCGAGCCGAAGGATCGACACGGCTCAGCCGCCCACGGAGGCGCGCGCGGCGGCGCGCCGGGTCGCCGCGGCCTTGCGGGTGCGTTCGGCCCGGGTCGCCCGGACCCGTTCGCGCGTCTCGGGATCGGCGTCGGCGCCGCGGCCGGTGCTCCCCTCCCCGCCCGGCAGCTCGGACCAGCGCCGGCCCGTCCGCTCCGGGACGGTCGCGCCGCGCAGAATCGCGCGTGCACCCGCCCGGTCCGCTGCGGGCAGCCGCTGGCACCACGAGCAGAAGTGGGTCGCCCGCGCGCCGACCACGATCCGCCGGACCGACCGCCCGCAGCGCAGGCACGGCTCGCCGGTCCGCTGATAGACGGCGAGGTGGTCCTGCATCTCGCCGTCGCCGTCGGGCGCGGTGTAGTCGTCGATCGAGGAGCCGCGCCGGATCACCGCCTCGGCCAGGATCCGCCGGATCTCGAGCCACAGGTGGCGCTCATCGGGCGGGCGCAGCGTGCGTGCCGTCCGGAGTGGGTGAAGACGGGCCGCCCAGAGCGCCTCGTCGGCGTAGATGTTGCCGACCCCGGCGACGAACGACTGGTCGAGCAGGAGCGACTTCAGGCGGCCCTTGCGGGCACGGATCCGGCGCCGGAATGCGGCCACCGTGAACGCGTCGGCGAGCGGCTCCGGCCCGATCTTCGCGAACGGATCGGCGTCCGGCCGCGCGGCGTCCGTCCCGTACAGCCCGATCTTGCCGAACTTGCGGATGTCCCTGAACCGGATCTCGCGGCCGTCCTCGAGGGCGAGCACCAGGCGGACGTACGGATCCTCCGGCCCGCCCTGCGGCACCACAAACAGCTGGCCGGTCATCTTCAGGTGGATCGTCAGGAACGCCCCGCCCGACAGGTCGACGACGATCTGCTTCGCCCG
>JANLYK010000102.1:0-1735 GCA_031365595.1 Chloroflexota bacterium
CCGTGACCTCGGTGTTGACCGCGGCCCGCGCGGCGAACGGACCCGCGGCGCGGCGCAAGTCGAAGCCCGCCCCGGCACCGTACGTGTATCCCTTCTCCTCGCGGAGCTTCGTGTTCAGCCGCGAGTTGAACAGTCCGCCGAGGATCGCGCCCATCACCGACAGAGAGTGGAAATCGGCGATCCGGCGGGGCAGCCCGATGTGCCCGATCCGGATCTCGGTCTGGACGGAGCCCGGCCGATGGATCACCCGGACGAACCGCTCGCGAACCGCGCCCTCGGCGACGATCGAGCCGGTCGAGCCCGCACCGTACGCCGCGCCCCACGAGCCGAGCAGGCGCTGGGCGATCCCGGCGACGTCGATGCCGGACAGGTCGCCGCCGATGACGAGCGTCGAGCGGGCCGGGTCGAGGCCGCGCTGCCAGGCCGCGCGGACGCGGCCGACATCGAGGCCCCTGACGGTCTCGCGCATGCCACCCGACGGCCGGCGGTAGGGCGAGCCGCCGCTGTAGATCGTGGCCGCGAACACCTCGTCGGCGCGCCGGCGCGGATCGGCCTCGGCCTGGAGCAGGTCATTGAGCCGCTCGTCGCGCAGCCGCTCCACCTCGGATTCGGGGAAGGTCGGCTCGAGCGCGACCTCCGCGAGGAGCTCCAGGGCCGCCTCGAGGCGCTTGGCTGGCACGTCCACGCCGACCGACATCGCATCCCAGCCCGCATCGGCGTGGATCGCAGCGCCGAGCCTCTCTCCCGCTTCGACCAGGGCGATCGCGTCGTAGCTGGTGGTGCCCTCGGTCATGGCCCGGGCCGCCAGGACGGTCGCGCCGGCCTCGGCGTCGGGCTCGTCGACGGCGCCGTTGCGCAGGATCAGCGACCCGGACACGAGCGGCCGCCCGGGCAGGTCCACGACCGCGAGGGCCAGGCCGTTCGTCAGGCGGGTTCGTTCGACATGCGGGAACTCATACGGGCGGGGCGTGCCGGGCGTCGGGCGCTCGGCCACGATCCGGACGGTCTCGTCGGTCATGCCGCGACCTCCTCGTCGTCGGCAGCGTCGTGGGTCGCGTCGGAGTCGGCGTTGGGCGGCGCATCCGCGGTTTCGTCGGCGGCAGCCGTCTCGGCCGGCGGCAGCTCGGGCAGGTACGTCAGGACGACCCGGTTGTCGGCGCGGAATACGTCGGCGGCGACCTGGCGGATCTGCTCGGCCGTCACCGCGAGGTAGCGCGGCAGCATCCGGTTGATGAGATCCGGGTCGTCGAACAAGGTGGCGTACATCGACAGGCGGTCGGCCCGTTCCTCGACCCGCGACAGTCCGCCGAGCTCCTCGGTCTCAATGAGGGCCCGGGCCCGAGCCAGCTCGTCGTCGCTGATCGGTTCGCGGGCCAGGCGCTCGAGCTCCTCGTGGAGGGCGGCCTCGACCGTCTCGACCGGCACGCCCGGCCGGACGGTCGCCCACCCGGCACAGACCGACGCCCCGCCGACGAAGCCGAGCGGAACGAGGGCGACGTCCTGGGCGATCCGCTCGTCGCGCACGAGCCGGCGATGGAGGCGCGAGCCCTTGCCGCCGGCGAGGACCTGGGCGGCGATGTCGAGCGCGTCAAGGCGGTCGTCGCCGAACGCCGGTGCCCGGAAGCCGACGTACACGCGCGGCAGCGGGACCTTGTCGTGGACCGTTTCGCGGCGCTCCTCGCCGAGGATCGCGGGCAGCGACAGGTCGCCCAGCGGCGGGATCGACGGGTTGGCC
>JANLYK010000140.1:0-1962 GCA_031365595.1 Chloroflexota bacterium
CGCGCGCCCTCGATCACGTGCGACTCGTGTTCGACTTCCTCCGGGGACAGCCTTGAACCCGCTGACTCAGTCCGGAAGTAGCGCAGCTCGGCCGGCCCGAGATGCGACCTCGATCTGACGAGAATCGCCGTCTGATGGCTCGCGTCGATCGTGACCCCGCCCACGTCGACGCCCTCGCTGCGCAGGCGACGGAGGACGGATTGGCCGAATCCGTCGCGCCCGACACGTCCGACAAGGGCACCGCGAAAACCCAGGCGGGCGAGGCCCACAAGCACGTTTGCCTCGGAACCCGCCACGTGGGCGTCGAACTGGCGCGCCTCTGCGAGCGGGCCGGGACGGGCCGCGACCAGGGCCACCAGGCACTCCCCGAGCGCGACGACGTCGACCCCGGATCCCGTGGGCGTAGCCGCGGTCAGCACGTAGCAGCGCGGGCGGCGAGGCGGTCGCGGGCCGACTTGACGCTGGCGCACAACTCGATGGCCCGGTCGCGGATCGTCGCGGGATCGGCTGCGTTGCACAGCCACGACCCGACCCCGACCGCCGCCGCGCCCGATTCGATCAGCTCGGCGGCGTTCCCGGCCGAGATGCCACCTGTGGGGACCATGAGGATGTCCGGAAACGGTCCCCGCACCTCGGTCAGGAATGGGGGCCCGACGACGGAAGCGGGGAAAATCTTGACCGCGCTGGCGCCGGTCCTCCAGGCGAGCAGGACCTCGGTCGGCGTCATGGCGCCCGGCAGGTTCGGGACGCCCCGATCGGCAGCCCAGCGGATCAGCTCAGGGTCCACATTCGGCATGACGAGGAATGCCGCTCCCGCATCGATGGCCTCCTGAGCGGCCGCGATCGACAGGACCGTCCCGGCACCGACCAGGAGTTGCGTCGCCGGGACCTGGCTGGTGATCGCGGCGATGACCTCGAGGGCGTCGCCCGAGGTCAGCGGGATCTCGAATGCGCGAATCCCGGCGGCGCACAGCACCCCCCCGGTCTGGAGCGCCCTCGCCCTCGGTAGGCCGCGGCCGATGGCGACGATGCCCGGCCCGGCAATCGCGTCGGGTAGCCCGGGCCTCACCGGACGGAGACGAGTCTGGATCGTGTCGCATCGAGCATCGCGGGCCATTGTACGGAAGGCGCGCCGGGAGCTGGGCGAAGAGGGTACGAAGTGAGCCGGCACTGAAGGGCAACTGGCGATCCTCGTCGGTCAGCACTTTCGGGCCATCGATCAGGCTCGACGAGGTCGTCCTGACGTTTTCGCCGGCGATGGCGCCAACCCATCGCCGCGAGTAGCATCCCGCAACCGACTAGACCCGACCGGCCGGCGCCCTCGCCGGCGCCCCGTCGGATTGTGCCGACGGAGACGCCCGCGTGAAGCTCGGACTGCAGATCCCCTCGTACACCGGGCCCGGCGGGACCGACGCGATCGGCCCGACCCTCGCCCGCGTCGCGCGCCAGGCCGACGACATCGGCTTCGACTCGATCTGGGTGATGGACCACTTCTTCCAGATCCGCGGCGTCGGCGCGGTCGAGGAGCCGATGCTCGAGGGCTGGACGACCCTCGGGTTCCTTGCCGCCCAGACGAAGAAGGCGCGTCTCGGCCTGATGGTCGGTGGCGTCCATTACCGCCTCCCCGGCCTGTGGGTCAAGGCCGCCACCACCCTCGACGTCCTGTCGGGTGGTCGGGCGTGGCTCGGGATCGGCGCAGCCTGGAACGAGGACGAGTCGCGCAGCCTCGGCTTTCCGTTCCCGCCTCTCGGCGAGCGGTTCGAGATGCTCGAGGAAACGCTCCGGATCGCGCACGAGATGTGGCAGGGCGAACGGGGTTCGGAAGTGGCGTTTGATGGGCGCCAGTTCCACGCCACGCGGCTGATGAACTCGCCCCAGTCGATCTCGCGGCCACGGGTCCCGATCATGATCGGCGGCGGCGGCGAGAAGAAGACGCTTCGCCTTGTCGCGCAGTACGCCGAC
>JANLYK010000173.1:0-4684 GCA_031365595.1 Chloroflexota bacterium
GGCCACCTCGAGGGCGTCCTCCGCGATCATGCACGTGATCCGGACCTCCGAGGTCGAGATCATCTCGATGTTCACGCCGGCGTCGGCGAGCGTGCCGAACATCCGTGCCGCATAGCCCGGCGCGTTGTGCAGCCCGGCCCCGACGATGCTGACCTTGGCGACCGACGCGTCCGTCGTCATCTCGCGCGCTCCGAGGTCGCGGACGATGCCCTCGAGCGTCTTCTTGGCCTTGCCGAGCTCGGCCTGGGGGACCGTGAACGACATGTCCGTCTCGCCGCCGTGGCCGACGTTCTGGACGATCATGTCGACGTTGACGCCGGCCTCGGCCAGAGGCTCGAACAGGCTCCGGGCGATGCCCGGCCGGTCGGGCACGGCGACGATCGTGACCTTGGCGACGTTCCGATCGTGGGCCAGGCCACGGACCTTGTTCCGCTGCTCCACGAGCGGGTCCTCCTTGATCAGCGTTCCGGGGGCGTCCTCGAACGAGCTGAGGACCTCGATGACGACGCCGTTGACCCAGCCCAGCTCGACCGCCCGGGTCTGCATCACCTGGGCGCCCTGGTGGGCGAGCTCGAGCATCTCCTCGTAGCCGATGACGTTCAGCTGGCGGGCGTCGGGGACGAGGCGCGGGTCGGCGGTGTAGATGCCCTTGACGTCGGTGAAGACCTGGCAGCGGTCCGCGCCGAGCCGCGCGGCCAGCGCCACGGCGGTCGTGTCGCTGCCGCCCCGGCCGAGGGTCGTGATGTCGGCCGCGGCGAGGTCGTCGCTCCCGGCCCGGCCCTGGAAGCCGGCCACGATCACGACCTTGCCCGCCTCGACCTCGGTCCGGACGCGGGCCGGATCGATGCTCGCGATCCGGGCCCGACCGTAGCGGCCATCGGTCGTGATCCCGGCCTGCGGTCCGCTGAGGCTGATCGCACCGACGCCGAGCGCATGGAGGGCCATCGACAGAAGGGTCGCGCTCTGGTGCTCACCGGTCGCGAGGAGCATGTCGAGCTCGCGCTCGTCGGGGGCGTCGGTGATCGCGGCAGCCAGGCCCAGGAGCTCGTCGGTGGTGTCGCCCATCGCGGACACGACGACGACGAGGTCCGAGCCCGCGGCGCGCTCGCGGGCAATGCGCCGCGCAACGCGCCGGATCCGGTCCGCGTCGGCGAGGCTGGATCCACCGAATTTCTGGACGACGAGCGGCGCGGCTGGCATCGGAGTCATTCTACCGCCCGGTTCCGGGCCGACCCAGTTCCGCTGCGGTCTCCCGCTCGGATGCGGGCACCGTGCCTGTCGCTCCGGTGCGCTCGCCGGCTTCGCGATCGTCGCACCCGCCCCACGGGTATCCCAAGGGCAGCAGGTCGCACAGCACCGCGCCGACGCGTGCGTGCCGGACGTTCCGCGCCAAGGGACCCGCTCCACGGGTCGGTCGATGCCTGGAGGGGGGTTCCTCCCGTCGTCCTCAGCCCTTCTCAACGTCGTTCGCAGGAAATACCCACCGGGCGGGTCGCCGCCGCACGAGGTCTCCGCGCGCAGCGCAGTGGTCGGCGGCCCGTGATCGCGGGCGATGGCCGATCGCGGGCACATGGCGGACCGGCGCGCTAGCCTTGGCCGAACCTCCAAGGAGCTGTGCCCATGTGCTTCGACCTCGACTCGCGGCCGCCGATCGCGCCGATCGCCGGCGGCGCCCTCGACTCGACCGCGCTGACCCTCGACGCCGCCGATGGCAACCGCCTTCGCGCGTTCCGGGCGCGGGCGACGACGCCGACGGGCGCCGGAATCGTGATCCTGCCCGACGTCCGCGGCCTGCATCCCTATTACGAGGAGCTCGCCCTGCGGTTCGCCGAGCACGGCATCGACGCGCTCGCGATCGACTACTTCGGCCGGACGGCCGGGCTCGGCGGGCGCGAGCACGGCTTCGAGTTCATGCGCCACGTCAACCAGCTCACCTGGGAGGGGCTGGCGGCCGACGTTCGGGCCGGCGTCGAGCATCTCCGGATGGCCGACGAGCGACGGGTCGAGGCGCTCTTCGCGATCGGCTTCTGCATGGGCGGCAGGCTCGCCTTCCTGACCCCGACCCTCGGTCTCGGCCTCGCCGGGTCGATCGGGATGTACGGGATCCCGGTCGGTGTCGGCCGGGCCGGGATGGCAGCGCCGGACGAGGTCGCCGCGGACATGGCGAATCCGGTTCTCGGCCTGTTCGGCGCGGCCGACCCGTCGATCCCGCCCGAGTCGGTCGCGGCATTCGAGGCGGCCCTGACGAAGGCCGGCGTCGAGCACCGGATCGTGAGCTACGAGGGCGCCCCACACAGCTTCTTCGATCGCAAGGCCGACGAGTTCTCCGAGGCCAGTCGCCAGGCATGGGACGAGACGCTCACGTTCGTCCGCGGGCGGACGCCGAGCGTCATGGCACGGGCCTGAGCGATGGGTTTCCTGCGCAGGTTGTTCGGAGGCGACGGGGCCGATGCGCCCGATGCGCCGGGCGGTGAGGCGAGCGACGTTCTCGCCGACGCCGCCACGATCGACGAGGAGGAGCGAGCCCGTGAGCTGGAGCTCGCGCGTTTCGACCAGGAGCGGATCAGCGATCTGGTCCGGCGCCAGCAGCGCTACGCCACGCGATCGTGGACGCCGCCACCGGAAGGTACCGATCGTCGCGCGGACGACGAGGACGCGGCAGCGGGCTGATCGGCCCGGGCTGGGCGGCTGGGCCGGTCCGCCGGGTCAGCGCTTGATCAGGCGCCAGGCGACCACGGCCAGGACCACGAACACGACGCCTGCCAGCAGGCCGCCCGGCAGCGCCGTGTTGAGGGTGTCGACCATGCCCCGCAGCGCCGCGCCGATCACGGCGAAGGAGCCCTCGATCAGGCCGCTGATCCCATTCCCGATCGCCCGCGCGAAATCGCCCACGTTCTGAGTCTGGACGGTCCGTCAATCGCCCCGGACCGCACCGGACGTGCCGCGACGGGATTGCCATCCCGGGTTTGGCGTCATGCCGTGACGGCATGGACTCGCGGGTCATCGTTCACGATCGAGGGACGACGCCGGCCCGACCGAGCGTGCTCGACCCGAATTCATGCCGGTGGGGCATGAAGCGGACGGTGCGTCGGCCCTCAGCCGGGCTTCTTCACCACGTGGGCGCCCATGTTGCGCGGCGACACGACGGCAATCCGTCCGGGCAGGTCCGTGTCGGCCGCGGCCGCGCTGAACGCGCCCTCGATCCGGCTGATCGTCCGGACCGAGTCCGAGAAGGCCAGGACGGTCGAGCCCGCGCCCGACAGGCAGGCCCCGATCGCGCCCGCCTTGCGCGCCGACTCGACGAGCCGCGGGAGCTGCGGATAGGCCTTCGCCCGGTACGGCTCATGGATCCGGTCGACGGTCAGGACCCGGAGCATGTCGAACCGGCCCATCGCAAGCCCCGCGACCCCGACCGCGACGCGCCCGATGTTGGCCACGGCATCGGCCAGGGGCACCTTCGCCGGCAGGGCGGCGCGCATGTCCTTCGTCGAGAGACGCAGGTCGGGGATGAAGAGCACGGCCCGCAGGTCGCGCGGGGCGTCGAAGCGCAGGAACTCGATCCCGTCGTCGGTCATCGCCGAGACCGTGAACCCGCCGAGGAGCGCGGCGGCGGCGTTGTCCGGGTGGCCCTCGATCTCGGTCGCGAGGCGGAGCAGGTCCGCCGAGGTCAGCGGCTCGCCCAGCAGGCTGTTGCCCGCGACGAGCCCGGCGACCGTCGCCGCGGCCGACGATCCGAGCCCGCGCGCGAGCGGGATCTCGTTCCGCATCTCGATCCGCCAGCCGACGCCCTCGGGCATCTCGCCCCGGACTTCGCGGAGGGCGGCTTCAATCCCCTGGACACAGCGATTCGTTCGGTCGGCGGCCAGCTCGTCGACACCCTCACCCTCGACGCTCAGCTCGATCTCGCCGCGGCTCCAGCCGCGGACCTCGACCTCGACCCGGTTGAACAGCCCGAGCGCGACGCCGAGACAGTCGTAGCCGGCGCCGAGGTTCGCGCTCGAGGCCGGGACCTCGACCGTCACCCGCCGGCCGTCGAGCTCCGCCAGCCAGTTCGTCACCATCGCCTCACCACCCGAGCGCGACCGCCACCGAGCCGACCGTCGGCTCGGCCTCGATGACGCGTCCTGCCCCGATCAGGCTCTCGGCGGTCGATGGATCCTTGAGCCCGGTCCCGGTCAGGACACAGACCACGAGCGCGTCCGAATTGATCGCGCCGTCACCTCCGTCGGTCGCGGCGAGCTTGATGATCCCGGCCACGCTTGCCGCCGAGGACGGCTCGCAGAAGATCCCCTCCTCCTCGGCGAGGGCCCGGTAGGCGGCGAGGATCTCGTCATCGGTCACGGCCTCGATCCGGCCGCCGCTCTCGTCGCGGGCGGCGATCGCCTTTCCCCACGAGGCAGGGTTGCCGATCCGGATCGCGGTCGCGATCGTGTCGGGATTCTCCACGGGAACGCCGCTGACGAGCGGCGCCGCACCGGCCGCCTGGAAACCGAGCATCCGTGGGGTCGCTGCGACCAGTCCGGCCGCTTCGTATTCTCGAAATCCGGCCCAGTAGGCGCTGATGTTGCCGGCATTGCCCACCGGGATCGCGAGGATGTCGGGCGCCCGGCCCAGATCGTCGCAGACCTCGAATGCCGCGGTCTTCTGGCCCTCGAGGCGGTACGGGTTGACCGAGTTCACGAGG
>JANLYK010000203.1:0-1955 GCA_031365595.1 Chloroflexota bacterium
CGATCATGGCGAAGCAGCGCATCCGGATCCGTCTCAAGGCCTACGACCACCGACTGCTCGACCTGTCGGCGGCCCAGATCGTCGAGACTGCGCAGCGCACCGGCGCCGACGTCGTCGGACCGGTCCCGCTGCCGACCCGGATCGAGAAGTTCACCGTCCTGCGCTCGCCGTTCATCGACAAGGACTCTCGGGAGCAGTTCGAGATCCGCACCCACAAGCGGCTCGTCGACATCCTGGATCCGAGTTCGAAGACGGTCGACGCCCTGATGCGACTCTCGCTTGCCGCGGGCGTCGACATCGAAATCAAGATGTGATGAAGACCATGACCACTTTCATCGTCGTCCAGCCGGTTCAGGCCAAGGCGGCGACACTCCAGCCTCAGGCCCACCGAGGTCCGAGGCGGAGCTCCGCGACGCCATCGGCTCGAGGTTGGCGGCGATGAGCATCGGATTGATCGGCCGAAAGGTCGGCGTCACCCAGGTGTTCCAGAGCGACGGCACAATGGTGGCCGTCAGCGTCCTGGCCATCGAACCGAATACCGTGACCCGCCTCCGGACCGACGAGCGCGACGGCTACACCGCCGTCCAGCTCGGCGCGCATCCCGCGAAGAAGCTCACGAAGCCCGAGGCCGGCCAGCTCAAGGACCTGCCCAAGGATGCTCAGTCGCTCGGCTCGATCCGCGAGTTCCGAGTCGACAGCGTCGACGGCTACGAGCTCGGCCAGGCGATCGCGCTCGGCGACCTCTTCGCCGACGGCGACTTCGTCGACGTGACCGGGGTCTCCAAGGGCAAGGGCTTCGCCGGCCACATCAAGCGCCACAACTTCCACCGCGGGCCCCAGACCCACGGCTCGGATCATCATCGGGCGCCCGGCTCGATCGGTCCCGGCACGACGCCGGGTCGGGTCTACAAGGGCATGAAGATGGCCGGCCACATGGGCGACGAGCGGGTCACTGTCAAGAAGCTGCGGGTCGTCCGCGCCGATACCGATCGCAACCTCCTCCTCGTGAAGGGGTCGTTGCCGGGGCCGCGCGGCTCGCTCATCCTCGTGAAGAAGGCCTGACGAATGCCGCAGACCACCCTCTACGATCGGACCGGCAAGGACGTCGGCAGCGTCGAACTGATCGACGCCCTGTTCGCCGCGCCGATCAACGCGGCCGTCCTCCACCAGGTCGTGACGGCCCAGCTGGCCGGCCGCCGGACCGGCACCGCCGACACGAAGACCCGTGGCGAAGTCCGCGGCGGCGGCAAGAAGCCGTACAAGCAGAAGGGCACCGGCCGCGCCCGCCAGGGCACCCGGACCGCGCCGCACTACCGCGGCGGCGGGGCCGTGTTCGGGCCGCATCCCCGGAGCTACGAGCAGCGCCTGCCGCGCAAGATGAAGCGCCTCGCGCTGCGCGGCGCCCTGACCGCGAAGCTCGGCGACGAGGCGATCAAGGTGATCGACACCTTCGCCCTCGAAGCGATCAAGACGCGCGATCTGGCCGGCATCCTCGGCGCCCTCGAGGCCCGCGGCCGGGTCCTCGTTGTCGCCCTCGGTCGCGACGAGCGGCTCGAGCTGTCCGCCCGCAACCTGCCGACGGTCGAGGTCATCCTGGCCGACTCGCTGAATGTCGTCGACCTGCTCAAGGCCGACCTCGTCCTGATCGTCCAGCCGGCCCTCGCCCGGATGGAGGAGGTCTACGCATGACCGCCCTGACCGCCGCCGACATCATCGTCCGGCCCGTGATCAGCGAGAAGTCGATCGACGTGTCGACGCTCAGCGATCGCAACGCCAAGGCCGGCAACAAGTACACCTTCGCCGTCCATCGTGACGCGAACAAGATCCAGATCAAGCAGGCGATCGAAGAGCTCTACGTCAAGGAGAAGGTCACCGTCGTCAGCGTCAACGTCCTGACGACCCAGGCCAAGGAGAAGAGTCGCGGCACCAAGCGCGGCCGGATCAAGGGCTGGACG
>JANLYK010000247.1:0-6453 GCA_031365595.1 Chloroflexota bacterium
ACCGCGAAGTAGCGGGAGCAGGACCGATGAACCGACAGCAGCGACGTGAGCAGTTCGAACAATTGTGTGCGATGCGCGACGGCTACGCCAAGCGTGGACGCCAGGATTCGGCCAGCGTGATCTCGATCGAGGCGATGATCCGCTGGGCGACCAGGCGGCTCGAGCGGCCAGGCGCGCCACTCGTCATCGAGCGGCCGGACGGATCGGTGGCCTGATCGAGGCGCAGGGACTCGGGCTACCGCGTCTCGTCCTCGTCGCCGCCGATGGTCACGCTGACCGTCTGCTCGCAGCCCTTGCAGCGAAACAGGGTCCGCTTGATCCACGAGCGTTCGCCATCGTGGGCCGCGGCGTCGTGGTGGGCGGGCTCGAGCGGCGACCAGCTCCCGTCGGAGTGACGGTGCTCGATCCGGAATTCCTGGGCGATGCGAAGGTTCGGATCCATCGGACTTCCCTGGTACGGCGGTTCGGTGGTTCCATCCTCCACCCCGGCACGCGACGATGCAAGGCCTCGACTCGCCCGTCCGACGACCTACTCGGCGCCGCTCCGGATCAGGCGACCGCGGCGCGAGATCGCGTGCGTGGCCAGAGCCGCGACGCCCATCGCGATCAGCGCGCGCTCGGCCGTCGGCATCGGTCGGATCGCCGACAGGAACTGGTCGGCCCGAGCCCGATCGACGACACGCAGGATCGCCGCCCCGCGCTGGGTCAGCACGAGCGTCCGCTGGCGACGATCCTCGGCCTCGACCCGGCGCTCGACGAGGCGCCGACGGACCAATCCGTCCACCAGCCGGCTCGTCGCCGACGGCGAGCGGTTGATCGCCTCCGCGAGGTCCCCGATCGTCATCGTCCCCGAGTCGGCCAGGACGTACAGGGCCGCGAGCTGGGTGAACCCGAGACGCATCTCGCCGAGTTGCGAGGCGAACCCGATGACGAGCTCGCGCCACAGGGCGCGGCCCATGGCGACGCGCTCCGAGATCTGCCGGACGTTCGTGATCCGGGTGCCGGCCGCGAGCACGGTCGCGGACAGGTCGGCCTCGAACCGCCGTGCGATCGTCCGAGCCGGTGGCGGGGTCCGGACGCGTCGAACCGGCAGCCGCGAATCGATGCTCATCCGTGCCTCGACCTGATCATCGCGCGGAGTATGGACCGATCGGCGGATATCCGTGCACTCGCGCACATGCCGGGCCGCGTGGCGCCGATCGGGCGGACTACTCTGAGCACGATGACCACGACTGCCTTCGTCTTTCCGGGACAGGGCTCGCAGTCGGTCGGCATGGGACGCGCACTCGCTTCGGCCTCCCCGGCTGCGGCCGCGGTCTTCGCTGCCGCCGATGCCGCCCTCGGCGAGCCCATCAGCACGCTCGCCTTCGACGGCCCGGCCGATGAGCTGGACCGGACCGAGAACGCCCAGCCGGCGCTCCTCGCGACCTCGATCGCCTATCTCGCTGCGGTTCGCGAGCGCTGGGCAGCCCTCGGCATCGAGCCGCCGGCGATCGCCTTCGCGGCCGGCCACTCCATGGGCCAGTACTCGGCGCTCGTCGCCGCTGAGGTGATCTCGCTCGAGGACGGAATTCGCCTCGTCCGAGAGCGTGGCCGCCTGATGCAGGCATCCGGCGCCGGTCGCGACGGCGCGATGGCCGCGATCCTCGGCCTTGACGACGCCGCGCTCCCGGCCTTGATCGAGCGAGCGAGCGCCCATGGCATCTTCGGCGTCGCCAACCGCAACGCCCCGGGCCAGGTGGTCGTGTCGGGCGAGCGGCCGGCGATCGAAGCCGCGGCGGAGATCGCGAAGGAGCTCGGCGCCCGAAAGGCGATCATCCTGCCGGTATCGGTCGCGGCCCACTCCCCGCTCATGGCCGAGGCCGCCGACGGCATGCGCGCCGTGCTCGCCGACGTCGAATTCCGTGACCCCGCGCTGCCTCTCCTTGCCAACGCAGATGCCGGCCCGATCAGCACCTCGGCAGGCGCCCGCGCCGAGCTTGTCGATCACCTGACCGCCGGGGTCGACTGGGTCGCCGCCGTCGAATCGATGGTTGCGGCTGGTGTCGGGACCTTCATCGAGATCGGGCCGGGCCGCGTTCTGACCGGCCTCATCAAACGGATCGCCCCGGATGCCGTGGCTCTCCCGCTCGACGACAACGCATCCCCGGATCGGCTGGCGGTCCCGTTCGCGACCGCCACCACCGCCTGACATCGTTCCAGAAAGGATCTCGCACTCGTGCGCAACCCCGACCACACCCGACGTGTCGTCGTCACCGGCCTCGGTGTCGTCAGTCCCGTCGGGAACGACGTCAAGACCGCCTGGGGCAACCTCTTGCGCGGCCAGTCCGGCCTGGCCGAGATCACGAAGTTCCCGATCGATCGCTACGAGGCCAAGGCCGCCGGCGAGGTCCGCGACTTCAACGCCGCCGACTGGATGGATCCCAAGGCCGTCCGGCGCAGCGAGACCTCGATGCACTTCGGCGTCGCGGCCGGCAAGCAGGCCCTCCTCGACTCGGGCTTCGAGATCACCGACCAGAACCGCGAGGAGGTCGGGGTCGTCTTCGGCTCCGGCGCCGGCGGCCAGCAGCTGATGATCGATGCCTGGGTCAATCTCCACGAGAAGGGCCCGCGGAGCGTTCCGCCGACGTTCATCGCCAACGCCCTCGTCGACTCCGCCTCGGGGATGCTCGCGATCGAGACGGGCGCGATCGGCCACAACGTGTGCATCGTGTCGGCCTGCGCGACCGGCACGCACAACGTCGCGGAGGCCGCCGAGGCGATCCGACGCGGCGACTGCATCGCGGTGATCTCGGGCTCGACCGAGGCGCCCCTTCTCGAGACCGCCCACGCCGGGTTCACGAACATGCGCGGGATGGGCATGCCCCGTCCCGGCGAGCCGCTCCAGACAGTGTCGCGGCCGTTCGACAGGACCCGTGACGGGTTCGTTCTCGGCGAAGGCGCCGGCGGCCTGTTCCTCGAGGACCTCGAGCTGGCGAAGGCGCGCGGGGCGAAGATCTACGCCGAGGTCGTCGGCTACGGCTCGGCGGCCGACGGCTGGGACATGATCCAGCCGATCGCCGGCGGGACGGGCTCGGCCCGGGCGATGAAGATGGCCCTCCAGCGACGCGGGGTGCCGGCCGACGAGGTCGACCTGATCAATCCGCACGGGACCTCGACGCCGCTCGGCGACCAGCGCGAGGCGGAAGCGATCTGGACCGTGTTCGGCGACCGGTCGGCGGGCGACCGGCATTCGCTCGCGATCAGCGCGACGAAGTCGATGACCGGCCACATGATGGGCGCGGCCGGTGCGTTCGAGGCCTTCGCGACGGTGATGTCGGTCGCGGAGCAGTGCATCCCGCCGACGATCAACTATCGCGACCCCGACCCCGATTGCGACCTGTGGGTCGTGACCGAAGCGACCTCCCACGAGATCCGCTACGCCCTGAGTAACAACATCGGGCTGGGCGGCCACAACGGAGCCGTCATCTTCAAGCGCTACGACGGCGACTGACGGCTGTCGCGGTCGCGCCGAGTCAATACAATCGTCGAACCCAGCGTCCCTGAGGTAGGCCTCCTTGCCTGAACTCGATCCTGCGCGCCGCGCCGTCGTGACCGGCCTCGGAGCGGTCATGCCGAACGGCAACGACTTCCCGACCTACTGGTCCAACCTCGTCGCCGGCGTCACCGGGACCCGCCTGATCCGCGGGTTCGACGCGTCGGCGTTCGAGGTCCGGATCGCGGCCGAGGTCCTCGATTTCAACCCGACCGACCACATGGACGCCAAGATGGCCCGCCGGATGACCCGCTTCATCCACCTCGGGATGGCCGCCGGCAAGGAGGCGGTCACCCACAGCGGGATCGACTTCGCGGCGATGACCGAGGACCAGCGTGACCGGGTCGGTGTCGTGATGAACACCGGCGGCGGCGGGATTGAGGCGATCATCGACGGGACCCACGTCCACGACACGAAGGGCCCGCGCTTCGTCTCGGCGTTCGCCGTCCCGGCCCTGTCGGGCTCGATGGGCGCCGCGATGCTCTCGATGGAGTGGGGCCTGACCGGACCCGTCATGACCCAGGTCGCCGCCTGCGCGACCTCGGTGATCGCGTTCCACGATGCCCTCCGTCTGATCCGGACCGGCGAGTGCGACGTCGTCCTGGCCGGAGGCTCCGAGGCGCCCGTCGTGCCGATGGGCGTCGCGGCGCTGGCCAACATGGGCGCGCTCTCGAAGCGCAACGACTCGCCCGAGACCGCCTCGCGGCCGTTCGCCGGCGATCGCGACGGGTTCGTCCTCGGCGAGGGCGCCGGCGTCGTCGTGATCGAGTCGCTGGCCCACGCGCTGGGACGCGGCGCGACCCCGATCGCCGAGGTCATCGGCGGCGCGCTGACGGCCGATGCGTTCCACATCAGCGCCCCGGAGCCGACCGGCCGCGGCCAGAGCCGGGCGATGACGAACGCCCTGCGCCATGCCGGCGTCGCCCCCGACGAGATCGACTACATCGTCGCCCACGGGACGTCGACGCCGCTCAACGACGTGACCGAGACGCGGGCCATCAAGGTCGCCTACGGGGCCCATGCGAAGAAGGTCGCGATCAGCTCGCCGAAGTCGATGATCGGCCACCTCGTGGGCGCAGCGGGAATCGCGTCGGCTCTGGCGGGGCTCGGGGCGATCCGCGACCAGGTCATCCCGCCGACGGCAAATCTCCACGTGCCGGATCCGGAGTGCGACCTGGACTACGTCCCGTTGACTGCCCGCACGGCGAAGGTCGAGACGGTGGCCGTCCACGGGTTCGGCTTCGGCGGTCAGAACGCGGTGACGATCTTCCGCCGGGTCGAGGTCTGAGCGCCGGCTCGTCCCGCGTCGACGGTCAGCCGCGGAGGGAATGGCCCTCGGCTGCCTCGATCCGCTCGATCAGGTCCGGATCCAGCGCAATCGGTCGTTCGCTGACGTAGTCGTAGCGGACGATCACGCTCCGGCACGTCGCCACGAGGCGCGCCGGGCCGGCGGGCCGGGCGGCCGTCAGGCGGTGCTCGAGGCCGATGCTGGTTCGGCCGATCCGGGTCGCCCGGCTTTCGACCGTGACCGACTCGCCGTGGAACACCGGCGCCCGGAACGCGACATCGGCCTCGGCCAGGATCAGGCCCTCGGCCCGGCCGGGCTCGCGCTGGATCGCCTCGCCGGTCACGTCGGACCACCAGGCGACCCGGGCCGACTCGATGTAGGTCAGGTACACGGCGTTGTTGACGTGGCCCATCGCATCGGTGTCGGCGAAGCGCACGACCGAGTCGTGGCGATGGCCGAAGTCGCCGGCCAGGTCGCGCGGATCGGCCGGGCCGTCGACCGCGACGCACCCCCGGGTCTGCGGCCCGGTCACCAGCCGGTCATGGCGTGACGACGAGGCGGCCGACCATCCCGGCCTCGGCATGGCCCTCGACCGAGCACATGATGTGGTACGTGCCCGGCGTGTCGAGCCGGAACCGGATCCGCTGGGTCTGGCCGGGACGCGCCCCGGCATCGACGTTGGCCACGCCCTCGACCATCCAGTCATGGAAGATCGGGTCGTCGTTCGTGAACCGGACGACCACGAACCGGCCGGCCGGAACCGTGATGTCGGCAGGCGCGAAGCGGACATTGCTCGCCCGAACGTCGACCGTGACCGCACCGGCGTCGATCGCCCGGTCCGCGGCGATGACCCCGCCCGCCAGAGCCAGCGAGGCGATCGCGACGGCGACCAGGTACCAGCCGCGACGAAGCCGCGCGAGCGGACCGCGGGCCGGGGCTGCGCGAACCGTGGCCGGCCGGGCGTCGAAGGATCGGAGCCGGAGGGAGTTGGTGACGACCGCGACCGACGACAGGGCCATCGCGGCCGCGGCAAGAGCCGGGCTGAGGGCGATCCCGATCGGGACGAGCACGCCCATCGCCACCGGGATGAGGACGACGTTGTAGGCGAACGCCCAGAAGAGGTTTTCGCGGACCACCGCCATCGTCGCCCGGGACAGGGCGATTGCGGCCGGCACGCCGCCGGGGTCGCCACCGACGAGGGTCACGCCAGCAGCTTCGATGGCGACGTCGGCACCGCTCCCGATCGCCACGCCGACATCGGCCCGGGCGAGCGCCGGCGCATCGTTGATTCCGTCGCCGACCATCGCGACCACCCGACCATCGGCCTGGAGCGCGGCGACAGCGGCCTCCTTGTCGGCCGGCAGGACCTCTGCCCGGATCCGTTCCGGCCCGATCCCGACCTGCGCCGCGACTGCGGCCGCGGTGCCCGCCTGGTCGCCCGTGACCAGCCAGACGTCGATGCCGGCAGCCTGGAGCTCGGCCACGGCACGCCGGGCTTCGGGCTTCACCGGATCGCTGATGGCGAGGACGCCCGCGACGCTGCCATCGACGGCGATCCAGACCGGGGTGCGGCCGTCCGCGGCCATCGCGTCGGCGGCCGCCCGGAGGGGTGCCGGGTCGATTCCGCGTT
>JANLYK010000257.1:0-1509 GCA_031365595.1 Chloroflexota bacterium
CGTCGACCTTGGCGGTGACCCGTTCCCAGCTGAACTCCTGGGCGCGCTCCTGGCCCGCAGCGCCCATCGCGGCTCGGAGCTCGTCTTCATTGAACAGGCGGGCGATCGCCGCCGCGATGTGTTTGGGCTCGTTCGGCGGGACCAGAAGACCCTCGCGACCGCGCCGGACCACTCCCTTGTAGCCGTGGATGTCGGACGCGACGATCGCGGTCCCGGCGGCCATCGCCTCGAGCAGCACGATCCCGAACGACTCCCCGCCGGTCGCGGGCGAGACGTAGACGTCGGCGGTCCGGAAGAGCTGGGCCTTCTCCTCGTCACTCACCCGGCCGAGGAATTCGACGCCCTTCAATCGGCGGGTGGCGATGTAGCGCCGCGCCTCCTTGCCGAGCGGACCGGTCCCGACGACGAGGAGCCGGCACTCGCAGCCGGTCTTGCGCAGGATCCGGAAGGCCTTGAGAAGCTCGAGCAGGCCCTTGCGCGGCTCGAACCGGCCGACGAACAGGATGTTCCGGGTCCCGTCCTGCCAGCGCGCGAGGGGGACGGCCCGCCGGAACCGGTCGACATCGACGCCGTTCGGGATGACCTTGTATTCGCCCGGAAAGTAGCGATCGATGAAGTGCTTGGCCGCGCCGCTGACCGCGATCCGGCCGTGGAGCCGGGCCGCCTCGCCCTTCATCACCTTGCTCCCGAACTCGTACGACGGCGAGAAGCCGCCATAGGCATGGAACGTGGCGATGTTGACGCTCGTCGACAGGCGCAGGAGGACGGTCGACAGGAAGGGCACGAACGGCTCGTGGAAGTGGAGCAGGTCGAACTGCTCGCGCTCGAGCGTGTCACGGACCTGGGACACGAACCGCGGCGACAGGGTGACCGTCCCGACCGAACCGTTGACCGGCAGCGAGAAGCCCTTGCCGATCCGGATGATGTCGCCCTCGGACGCTCGCTGGAGGCCGTGCGACGAGGTCAGGATCCGGACGTCGTGGCCGCGCAGCCGGAGGTTCTCGTACAGGTACCGGACGTGCTGGGTGACGCCGCCGGGCAGCGGGTAGACGTAGGGCGAGACCAGGCCAATCTTCATCGGTCGCGATTCTGCGCCTCGTCGCGTGGTGCGCGGGCGTCGATCGCGGTCGGCTTCGATCGCTCCGCCCAGGCCTCCTCGAACCGCGGGGGCCGGTGGTGGCTTCCCGGGTAGCCGAGGTCGCGCCCGGTGCCGTCGCGCTGGACCTTCGAGCGGATCGCGGCCCGGGCGTCGCTCGAGTACTTGCGGAGCTGCTCGCCGAACGTGAAGACCTGGCGGCCCGTGCCGTGGAACGAGCCGTGCTGACGGGTCGCGCCGGCCTCGATCGCGGCCCGCAGGTCGTCGGCCGTCCGGCCCGGGAACGTCGACCAGCCCGTCCCGATCGCGATCGCCTTGTGGGCATCGCTGTTGCCGACCGCCGCGAGTCCATGCTCAGCCGCGAACCGGACGACGCGGCCGTGCCACGGCCGGCCGAGCATCGTCGGGTTGAA
>JANLYK010000289.1:0-18340 GCA_031365595.1 Chloroflexota bacterium
CTCGGCGGCCTGGTCGACCATCGCCAGGGTGTGGCCGGAACCCGGCACATACCAGGTCTCCGGCGTCGTGCCGCTCGCCCGGGCGGCGGCGGCGAGCTCGCGCCCGTGCCGGACATCGATGACGACATCCGCCTCGCCGTGGGTGATGAATAGCGACCGCCCGGCAAACCATCGCACGCTGTCCAGCGGACTTACCGCTACGAGGTCGTCACTTCGGAGGATCCGACCGGCCACGACGGCCCCGATGTCGAGGAACGTCGGATACCTCTGGCGAGCGAGCTCGTCGCGGATGAACTCCGGAAGGTCGGCGTGACTCGAGTCGGCCCATACGGCGGCGACGCCGGGCTCGCGACCGGCAGCGATCAGGGCGGTCGCGGCACCGAGCGACACGCCCGCGAGCCCGATTCGGTCCGGCGCGACGGATCGCGTCGTCCGAACCCAATCCCAGGCGCCGAGGATGTCCCGGTACTCCTCCGTCCCCCCCGCGAAGTGGCCGTCCTCGATCGTGGACTCGCCGTGCTCGCGGAGGTCGACCATCAGGACCGCGAACCCGTTGCGATGGAGCATGCCGGCCGGCAGGAGCGCCGTCGGGTCACGCCGGCAGGCGCCGCGGCCGTGGACCACGACCACCACGGGCGCTCCCGGGTCGGCGGCGCCGATGAACCAGCCGGCCAGCTCGATCCCCGCGTCGCGACTGGGGATTCGGACCTCCTCCGGCAACGGCATCAGGTAGGGAGTGGTGTCGAAGGCTGCGTCCCCGAGCGGTTGCCCGTCGGGTCCGATTGCGGCGAATCGGCTCGGGTCGTTCGCATCCCACGCCGCCGGGCACGGACCGATCGCGGTCAGCCGCTCGTAGGCGATCACGCTCCCGACGCCGTATCCAACGAGAAGCAGCGCGGCAGTTGCGGCCGTCGCGCCGAGCAGAATCGAGCGGCTTGGCATGCAGTCCTCAAACGGGGTTCTCATGGTGCGGCCTGCGCGGGCGTGCCGCAGGCGGAAGCGCGCAGTCGGGTCGCGGGCACGCGTGCGACGATGACGGCGATGTCCGAACCACGTGAGCCCGTCAGCCGCGTCGGTCCGTGGCTTCGTCGGTCGCGTCGGGTCGCGTACGAAAACCCCTGGATCACCGTCTGGCACGACGACGTCACCCGGCCCGACGGCAGCCCCGGCATCTACGGCGTCGTCCACTTCACGAACCTCGCGGCGGGAGTCGTGGTCCTCGATGACGACGATCGCGTCCTGCTCGTCGGCCAGCACCGCTACACGCTCGACGCGTACTCGTGGGAGCTGCCGGAGGGCGGCGTGCCGCCCGGCGAATCGGCGCTCGACGGTGCCCGGCGCGAGCTCCGCGAGGAGACCGGGGTCGAGGCCGACGACTGGCGCGAGCTCGCCCGCTTCGACCTCTCGAACTCGGTCAGTGACGAGACCGGGGTCGTGTTCGCGGCCCGGGCGACGAGCCACGGCGCGGCGGCGCCCGAACCGTCCGAGGAGCTCGCGGTCCGCTGGGTCGCATTCAGCGAGGCGCTGGCGATGACGATGGACGGCCGGATCACCGACGCGATCACGATCATCGGCCTGCAGCGGGTCGCCCTCGAGCGGGCGACGAGCGGCGAGACCGCGGCAGCTCAGTAGGTCTCGACGCGTACCGGAGTCAAGGCGAAGTCACGGATGTTCCGGGTGAGGACGACGGCACCGAGCGAATCGGCGGCCGTGGCGATCAGCGCGTCGGCGAGACTCAGCGTCCGCCCCCGGGTTCGGAGCTCGACACGCCAACGCCCTGCAGTGAGCGCGTGGTCCGGCCCGGGTTGGACGAACTCGATCGACTCGAGAAGGGCGACCAGATGTCGTTCATCCTCGGCCCGCAGGCCGGCTCGCACCTCGCAGACGACCACCTCGGTCACGTACGGCTCGTCACCGTTCTCGAAGATCGCGGCCATCCCGGCGACGGCGGCGGGTACACCGCGGAGGTGGTCGATCACGAAGGTCGAATCCAGGAGGACTCTCACAGGGTCGACTCGGCACCCGGATCCGTGACCTCGGAGCGCCTCGCTCGAACCCATTCGACCACCTTCTCCGACGTCGACCACTCGGGGTAGTCCTCCGCTCGAAGCACGCCGGCCGTCTTCGCGGCCGCCTCACGAAAGCGATCGTGCCGGAGCCGCGCCCGCAGCGCCTCCGCGACGTAGCGGCTCCGGCCGCGCTCGCCTGCGAAGTGGTCGACCTCCTCGACGAGTTCCTTCGGCAGCAGCAGATTCGTGCGCACGTTCATGCGCACACCTTGGCACACGGCGTGGTCCGCGTCCAATGGTTCCCGACGACCCACCTCGGAGGACGCGACGAGCCGGCCGCTCCGCGCCGCCGCGGCTACGATCGGACCGTGCGGAACGACTGGGACGCGATCGTGGTCGGGCTCGGGGCGATCGGCTCGGGGGCGGCGTACTGGCTGAGCCGGCGGCTCGGTGACCGGGTCCTCGGGCTCGAGCAGTTCGAGCTCGGCCACGGCAACGGTGCGGGTCAGGACCACAGCCGGATCATCCGCCTCTCGTACCACCGGCCCGACTACGTCCGCCTCGCCCGGCGGGCCTACGAGAGCTGGGCGGAGGTCGAGGCCGAGAGCGGAACGACGATCGTCACCCGGACCGGGGGCCTCGACATCGGGCCGCGCGAGGCGGCCATCCCGCTCGAGGACTACACCGAGTCGATGACCGCCGAGGGCGTCCCCTTCGAGCACCTGACGGGACCGGAGATCAGCAGGCGCTGGCCGCAGTGGCGGCTCGGCGACGAGCACCACGGTCTCTTCCAGGCCGAATCGGGCATCGCCGATCCGAACCGTGGCAACGCCGCTCATCAGCGCCTCGCCCGCGCCCACGGGGCGACGCTCCTGGAGCGCACCCCGGTCGCCCGCCTCCGCGGGGTCGCCGATGGAACCGTCGAGGTCGAGCTCACCGACGGCACCGTCCATCGCGCGCCGCACGTCGTCCTCGCCACCGACGCCTGGACGAACGGTCTCCTCGCGTCCTTCGACCGGCGGCTGCCGTTGACGATCATCCAGGCCCAGGTCACGTACTTCGCGCCACCTGACCCGGCCCGCTTCGCGCCGGACCGCTTCCCGATCTGGATCTGGATGGACGACCCCTCGTTCTACGGCTTCCCGACCTACGGCGAGGCTGGCCCGAAGGCGGCCGAGGATGTCGGCGGCGACGAGGTCACGCCCGCAACGCGCACGTTCGAGCGCAACGAAGTCGGCTTCCGGCGCCTGACCGACTTCCTGGAGCGCCATCTGCCCGAGCAGGTCGGCCCCGAGATCTACACGAAGACCTGCCTCTACACGCTCACGCCGGATCGCGATTTCGTCGTCGACCGGCTGCCCGACGTGCCCGGCGTCCACGTCGCGCTCGGCGCGGCCCATGCGTTCAAGTTCGCGTCGGTCCTGGGTCGCGTGCTGAGCGAGCTCGTCATCGACGGCGCGACCGCGTCGGCCGGCGAGATCGAACGGTTCAGGATCGATCGCCCGATCCTGCTCGAGACGAACCCGGCCACGAGCTTCCTGGTGTGAGGACCCGATGAGCCACCGCGACGACGACGCGCCGCGCAAGCCGGGCCGCCTCCGGCCCGGCGATACCGTCGCGATCGTCGCCCCGGCCAGCAGCTGGGAGAGCCGGAGCGAACTCCTGCGCGGGATCGCCGGCCTCGAGGCGTGGGACCTCCAGGTCCGGCTCGGCGCCCACGTGAACGATCGCCACGGGTACATGGCGGGTACGGACGCCGACCGGGCCGCCGACCTCCATGCCGCCATCGAGGACCCGGACATCGCCGCGGTCATCTGCCTCCAGGGCGGCTACGGCACGCCGCGCCTGATCCCGCTCCTCGACGAGGCCGTGTTCCGGAACAACCCCAACATCCGGTGCGGCTACAGCGACCTCACGACCCTCCATCTCGCCCAGCAGGCGTGGGCCAACGTCATCAGCTTCTACGCCAACGGCGCGACCGGGATCGGCTCGCCCGAGGTCACCGAGTTCTCGAAGGCGAGCCTCAAGCGCGCCCTGTTCAGCGAGGAGCCGTACGGCCCGATTGGTCCGAATCCGGACGACCCGTACGTCCGGACGATCGTCGGCGGCCGCGTGACCGGGCGCTTGACCGGCGGCTGCGCCGGCCTGTTGAGCAGCGCGATCGGGACCCGCCTCCAGCCCGACTTCCGGGGCCGCATCGTGGTCCTCGAGGAGATCGACAACGAGGGCTACATCCACGACGGGATCCTGACCCAGCTCCGGAACGCGGGCCTGTTCGACGGCGCGGCCGGGATCGTCGTCGGCGACATCAAGGCCAAGTGGTCGGGCGGGATCGCTGAGCTGTCGGCCGAGGACATCGTCGAGGAGGTTCTCGCGCCGCTCGGGCTGCCCCTGATCTTCGGCCTGCCGATCGGCCACAACAAGCACCACGCGACGGTGCCGCTCGGCGCGCTGGCCACGCTCGACGCCGACGCCGGCACGCTCGTGGTCGAGGAGGTCGTGACGTCCGATTGACCGACCTCCACGACCCCTGACCCATGATGTGGGCCGACGTTGCACCGCGCGGTCCGACCGTGCGACAGTTCCGGCCACTTCGCGACGGGGAGCGGAGGCGTGGAGGTCGGTCGTGAGGACGACGGCCGAGCAACGAGGAGGAGACATGCGACCACCCCTGCGCAACCGGCTCGGCCGGGTGCTCGTCGCCGGCGGGCTGATCCTGTCGACGATCCTGCCGGCCGCGTCGGCGACCGCAGCCGAGGGCGACCTGATCCTGCGAACCGGCACCGACCAGGATCTCCAGGTCCTCAACCCGTGGAACTCGGTCGTCGTCGCCGACTTCGAGGTCTACACCCTCAACTACGACCTGCTCGTGAACTTCGGAGCGGACCTCGAGCCGTCGCCCGGGTTCGCGGAGTCGTGGACGGTTTCGACCGATGGCAAGGTCTGGACGTTCAAGATCCGGCCCGGGATGAAATGGTCGGACGGCCAGCCGGCCACCGCCGAAGATGTCCGCTGGACCTACCAGCTGGTGCTCGACGCTGTCGCCAAGAGCGACGCCTCGGAAGACGGCTATTACCTGGGCCAGGGCTATCTCGAGCCCTACCTCACGAATGCCGGCGTGACCAAGGTCGCGGCGGTCGATGCGGCGACCGTGACGGTCACGACCGAGTTCGCCAACACCCTCCTCCTCCAGGCGTACGTGCCGATTCTGCCCAAGCACATCTGGTCGAAGCACTCGATGGACGAGATCGCCAATGCCGCCGACGTAACGCCGTTCCTCAACGAGCCGGCCGTCGTCGGGACGGGGCCCTATCAGGCGGTCGAGTGGAAGCCCGGCGAGTTCATCCGGTTCGCCCGGAACCCGAACTACTGGGGGACGCAGGGCGCGGCCGATGAGATCGTGCTGACCAAGTTCGCCAGCACCGACACGATGGTCCAGGCGCTCAAGACCGGCGAGATTGACTACGCCCGGGGCGTTCTGGCCGACCAGTTCAACGCGCTCAAGACCGAACCAAACGTGACGACCGTCGAGGGCGTGGCCAACGGCTACACCGAGCTGTCGTTCAACACCGGCGGCAACAAGAAGGGCTACGGCGGCTCGACGTCAGCCCTCGCCGATGTCGCCTTCCGCGACGCGCTCGGCTACGCGATCGACAACCAGAAGCTCGTCGATTCGACCCTCGGCGGCTACGGGACGCCGGGCTCGACGATCATTCCGCCCTTCCACACCCGCTGGCACATCGATCCGGCAAAGCCCCGGACCTTCGACATCGAGCAGGCCAGGACCCGCCTCGAGGCGGCCGGCTACAAGCTCGACGCGAACAACAAGCGGCTCGACAAGGACGGCAAGGTCATCAACCTTCGCCTGACGTGGCCGGACTCGGAGTCCGAGAACGCGACGAACGCCCAGTTCCTCGTCGAGTGGTTCGGCCAGCTCGGCATCACGGTCACGGCCGCGGTGACCGAGGAAGGCAAGCTGATCGACGATGTCACCGGCCCGCCCAACGGTCCGGCCAACTACGACATCTACATGTGGGGCTGGGTCGGCGATCCGGACCCGAACTCGCTCCTCAACTTCTTCCGATCCGAAGAGATCGGCGGGAGCAGCGACAGCTATTACAACAATCCCAAGTACGACGAGCTGTTCCTCGCTCAGCGCGCGGAGAGCGACGAGGCCGCTCGCAAGGGCATCCTGGCCGAGATGCAGAACCTCGTCTACGACGAGGCGCCGTACCACATCCTCTACTACGACGCCGAGCTCCATGCCTACCGGACCGACAAATTCGGCGGCTGGACGAACCAGCCGTCGGTCGGCGGCACGCCGCTCTTCGGCTATGGATCGCGCGGCTACACACTCCTGACCGACGCGTCCGTTCAGCCGTCGGCCGCGCCGTCAGCCGAGCCGTCGACGGCCACCGGCAGCGCCGCTCCGGGCGGCAGTCCGGCCGCCTCGGCGAACCCGGGATCGACGCCGGCCGGCTCGTCGAGTTCGTCGCTGCCGTTGATCCTCGGGGTCATCGCCCTCGTGGTCGTCGTCGCCGTCGGACTGGTCGTGATGCGCGGCCGGAATCGGAGGGTCGAGGAGGAATGACGGCCGCGGGCGGTATGCCACCCGGCATCCGTCCTCGCCGTCGGCCGGGGAGCGCTGAGCCGCGCTCCCCGGGGCAGCCCCGTCGCCCGTGAAGGGCGGCTACCTCGCGCGCCGGCTCGTGTCGGCGTTCATCACGATCGTCCTGATCACGGTCGTCAACTTCGTCCTGTTCCGGGCGATGCCGGGATCGCCTGAACGGGTGATCCTGCGCGGCACCCCGAACGTGACCCAGGCCCAGCTCCAGGCGGCGCGCCAGCGCTGGGGCCTCGACAAGCCGGTGTTTCCGGACCAGTTCGTGGCCTACATCGGCTCGACCGCGCAAGGGGACCTGGGCTACTCGTTCATCGCCCGCGGTCGAACCGTGACCGAGGTCCTCGGTCAGCGGATCTGGCCGACCGTGGTCCTATTCGGGCTGGGTGAGCTGGTCGCGATCATCCTCGGGCTGGCCCTCGGGGCGTACACGGGCTGGCGGAGAGGAGGGCCGGTCGACCACGTCGGCAACAGCCTCTCGCTCGTCCTGTACTCGACGCCGTACTTCCTGCTCGGCATGCTGTTCCTGTTGATCTTCGCGACGACGCTCCGCTGGTTCCCGACGTTCGGAATGCTGACCGCGGGCATGCAGTACCCGGGGCTGTGGGAGCGAGCCGTGGACTTCCTCGCCCACCTGACCCTGCCCCTCGCGACCGTCGCCTTCGGCCTCGTCGGGCAGTACGCGATCGTCATGCGCTCGTCGATCGTCGAGACGTTGTCCGAGGACTACGTGACGACCGCCCGGGCAATGGGCCTGCGTGAGGGTCGAATCCTGCGCCACCACGCCCTGCCGAACGCGCTGCTGCCGACCGTCTCGCTCATCGCGATCAATCTCGGGTATGTCGTCGCCGGGGCGATCACGGTCGAGGTCGTGTTCAACTGGCCGGGCCTCGGGACGCTCGCGGTCGAGGCCCTGACGGCCCGCGACTACCCGGTCCTCCAGGGCGTGTTCCTCCTGCTCGGCGTGTCGGTCGTTCTGGCCAACCTGGTCGCGGACCTGATCTACGGCGCCCTCGATCCACGGGTCCGGACGTGACCGCCGCCCAGCTCCAGGGCACGGCACCGCGCGGCGTCCGGGTCGGCGCCGGCGCGTGGGATCTGCTCAAGCGCCTGCTTCGCCGGCCCGAGGGACTGATCGGGCTCACGATCCTTGCGACGTTCACGGTCCTGTCGCTCGTCCCGCAGCTGATCGCGGGGCCGCTCCAGACCGCGGTCACGGCCACCGGCGGGCGCCTCGAGCCGCCGTCCGGCGTCCACTACTTCGGGACCGACGAGCTCGGCCGGGACATGCTCAACCTGACCGTCCACGGAGCCCGGATCTCGCTGGTCATCGGGCTGCTCGCGACGCTCGTCACCGTGTTCATCGGAGTTGTCGTCGGGATTGTGGCGGGCTTCGTCGGCGGCTGGCTCGACGCGCTGCTGATGCGGATCACGGACTTCTTCCTCGTGATCCCGACGTTCGTGCTGGCCCTGATCCTGACCCCGATCATCCGCGACCTCGTTGGCTCCGGGGCGACCGAGGTGTTCGGGATCCGGATGACCCTGATCGTGATCGTCATCGTGATCGGGATCACGAGCTGGTCGTCGACGGCCCGGATCATCCGCTCCCAGACCCTGTCGCTCCGGGAGCGGGCCTTCGTGGACCGGGCGCGGGTCATCGGCGCCGGCAACGGCCACATCATGCGCCGGCACATCCTGCCGAACGTGATCAACCTGATCGTGGCCAACGCGGTGCTGACCTTTGCCGGCGCGGTCCTGACCGAGACGACCCTGTCCTTCGTCGGGCTCGGCGACCCGTTCCAGCCGTCGTGGGGTCAGCTCCTCGAGGCCGCCCGGTCGAGCGGTGCGCCGGGCCTCGGCGCGTGGTGGTACGTCCTTCCGCCGGGGGCCGGCATCGTCCTTGTCGTCCTGGCCTTCACGCTCGTCGGCAGTGCGCTCGACGACCTGTTGAACCCGAAGCGGCGGGGCCGCGGATGACGACGGGACCGCGGATGACGACGGGTCCGGTCGATGCGCGTGGACGCGCCCTGCCGAGGCAGGCCGACCCGAGCCAGCCGCTGCTCGTCGTCGAGAACCTGCGAACCCACTTCAGCCTCGACGGCGACACCGTCCGGGCCGTGGACGGAGTCAGCTTCACGCTCCAGCAGGGCGAGGCGCTCGGGATCGCCGGCGAGTCGGGCTGCGGCAAGACGACGACCGCCCTGTCCCTGGTCCGGCTCCTGCCCTCGAACGCCCGGATCGTCGAGGGTTCGATCCGCTACTTCGGAATCGATCTCGTCCAGAAGAGCGACGAGGCCCTCCGGCGCTATCGCTGGCGCGAGATCTCGATCGTGTTCCAGGGGGCGATGAACGCCCTGAACCCGGTCCATCGGCTGCGCGACCAGATCGTCGAGCCGCTCCGGGAGCGGCTCGACCTGTCGCCGGTAGCGGCGCGCAAGAAGGCCGGCGACCTGCTCGAGCTGGTCGGGATCCCGCGCAAGCGGGGGAGCGCCTACCCGCACGAGCTGTCGGGCGGAATGCGCCAGCGGGCGATGATCGCCATGGCGCTCGCGTGCGATCCGGCGATCGTCATCGGCGATGAGCCCACGACCGCCCTCGACGTGATGGTCCAGGCCCAGATCCTGGAGCTCCTCGAGCGGCTTCGACGCGAGCTCGGGTTGTCGCTCGTGCTGATCACCCATGACCTGTCGGTCATCGCCGAGACATGCGACCGGGTCCTGATCATGTACGCGGGGCGGGTCGCGGAGGAGGGCCGCGTCTCCGAGGTGTTCCGGGCGCCGCGTCATCCGTACACTCAGAAGCTGCTCGGCGCCTTTCCGAACATCCAGGCCGACCGGCGGACCCTCGAGGTCATTCCCGGCTCGCCGCCGGACCTCCGTCATCCGCCGCCGGGCTGCCGGTTTGCGCCACGCTGCCCGGCGGCGATGGCCGTCTGCACCGAGGTCGTCCCGCCCGAGGTCACGTTCGGCGGCGTCCGGGTCGCCTGCCACCTCTACCCGCTGGGCAGCGACGGGGAGCCGGTCATCGTCGGTTCGCTTGCGCGGCCGGTCGGTGCCGGCGATGCCCGCAGCACCGCAACCGCCGAACCGGTCAGTCGATGACGATCGACGGCGAGATCCGCCACGTCGACGGCGAGATCCTGTACGAACTGTCCGGCCTCGAGGTCCACTTCCCGATCCGGAGCGGCCTGCTCGATACGGTCCTGCGCCGGACCCACGGCGTCGTCCGGGCCGTCGACGGGATCGACCTGACCCTGCGCCGCGGCGAGGTTCTCGCCCTCGTCGGCGAGTCGGGGAGCGGCAAGACGACAACCGGTCGGGTGATCGTCAAGCTCACCCGCCAGACCGCGGGCCGGCTCACGTTCGAGGGTCGCGACGTCAGCGACCTGAGCGCGTCGGACGAGCTGTCCCGCTACCGGCGCCGCGTCCAGCTGATCTTCCAGGACCCGTACGAGACGCTGAACCCGAAGCAGACGATCCGCGACTTCGTCATGGAGCCGCTGATCGTCAACCGCCTGGGGACGGATGCCGCGGACCGCCAGCGGCGCGTCCTCGGCGCCCTCGAGGCGGCGGGCCTGCGACCCGCGGCGGACTTCGCGGCACGCTACCCGCACGAACTGTCAGGCGGCCAGCGCCAGCGGGTCGTGATCGCGGGGGCGCTTGTGATGAGCCCCCAGCTGATCGTCGCCGACGAGCCCGTCTCCATGCTCGACGTCTCGATCCGGACCGAGCTCCTGCGCCTCATGCTCGACCTCCGGGCCGAGCGTGGCCTGACCTACCTGTTCATCACCCACGACCTGTCGCTGGCCTGGGTGATCGCCGACCGGATCGCGGTGATGTACCTCGGCAAGATCCTCGAGATCGGACCCGCCGAGCAGGTGATCCGCTCGCCCCACAACCCGTACACCCAGGCCCTCGTGTCGGTCTCGCCGTCACCCGATCCGCCGACCGACGGCCAGCGCGCCAAGCGGACGATTCTCGTCGGCGAGACGCCCGACGCTGCCCGGATCCCGAGCGGCTGCCGGTTCCATCCACGCTGCCCGTACGCATTCGATCGCTGCCGGGTCGAGGAGCCGCCGCTGTTCGATGTGGGACCCGGGCAGCAGGCCGCGTGCTGGCTGGCGGAGGGTGGGCAATCGCTGCCCGTCCTTCCGCCGAGGGCCGCGGGCGAACCTGTGGTCCCGGGCAGCGCCGCCCCCGCCCTCGGGCTGACGCCCGATCGCTGAGCGTCCGGCGGCGCGGCGGTCAGTCGATCCGGCGGTCGTCGTTCTCGTCGTTCTCGTCGTCGAGCCCGACCCGCCTGGCGTACTCGCGGGCGAGGTGTTCCTGAGTCTGGACTTCCTGTTCGGCGAGCGCTCGGCAATGGCCGCACTCCGGGCAGACAGCGGGGCGGAACGACTGGCCCATCTCGTACAGGGTCACGACGATCGCGATCGCGACGGCGATGAGGACGAGCCGCTGGGAGGATCCATTCATCCATCACGAGAGGGATCGGCCCGGCCGCCTCCCGGATGCGCCTGCGAGGGAGGCATTCCGCTTGCGGGCGGGTGTCAGACCTCGGGTCCGCGCAGGCCGATCGCGACCGGACGGTACCATGGGACCCGACGGGTGCGGCTGCTCTTCGGCTTTGACCGCCAGATCGAGGATTTTGAGATGGGTGACAACACGAACGGCGACGAGCGCACTGGAGACCCGGACGGTTCCGCGCGCGCCGGCCGGCTGACCACCCGCCAGGGCCATCCCGTCAGCGACAACCAGAACCAACGAACGGTCGGCAGCCGCGGGCCTGCCACGCTCGAGAACTACCACTTCCTCGAGAAGATCAGCCACTTCGATCGCGAGCGCATCCCGGAACGGGTCGTTCACGCTCGCGGCTTCGTCGCCCACGGTGCCTTCGAGGCCTACGGCACGATCGGAGGACAACCGGCGTCGCGTTACACCCGGGCCAAGCTGTTCCAGACGAAGGGCAAGAAGACTCCCGTCGTCATCCGCTTCTCGACCGTCATCGGTGGCCGGGATTCGTCCGAGGTCGCCCGCGACCCGCGTGGCTTTGCCGTGAAGTTCAAGACCGAGGACGGCAACTGGGACCTGGTCGGCAACAACCTGCCGGTCTTCTTCATTCGTGACGCGATCAAGTTTCCGGACGTCATCCACTCGCTCAAGCCCGATCCGATCACCTTCCGTCAGGAGCCGAACCGGATCTTCGACTTCATGAGCCTGACACCCGAGTCGATGCACATGCTGACGTGGCTCTTCAGCCCGCGCGGCATCCCGCGGGACTACCGGCACATGGACGGCTTCGGGGTCAACACCTACCGCATGGTCAACGCGGCCGGCGAAGCGGTCCTGGTCAAGTACCACTGGAAGACGCAGCAGGGCATCGAATCGATGACCCAGGCCGACGCGGACGCGGTCCAGGCGACCGACCTCGGGAGCGCGTCCCGCGACATTCATGGAGCCATCGAGCGGGGCGATCATCCGCGCTGGGAGCTGAACGTCCAGATCATGTCGGACGATGCCCATCCGGATTTGGACTTCGACCCGCTCGACGATACGAAGACCTGGCCCGAGGACGTGTTCCCGCTCCAGCCGGTTGGCATGATGACCCTCGACCGGAACGTCGAGAATTTCTTTGCCGAGAACGAGCAGTCGGCATTCGGGACCGGCGTCCTCGTTGATGGTCTCGACTTCTCCGACGACAAGATGCTTGTCGGCCGAACGTTCTCCTACTCCGACACACAGCGTCACCGGGTCGGCACCAACTACCTCCAGTTGCCGATCAATCAGCCTGTCGCCCGGCCCGCCACCAACCAGCGCGACGGCCAGATGGCCTACGCGGTCGACGCCACCGGCGCCAATCCCCATGTCAACTACGAGCCCAGCTCGACCGGTGGCCTCGGGGAAGCCGAGCGCAGTGGGCCCGACTACGAGCCGGAGATCAGCGGTCGACTCACCCGAGCCAAGATCGAGCGAACGAACGACTTCGGACAGGCCGGCGAGCGGTATCGCACGATGCCCGATTGGGAGCGCGACGACCTGGTGGCGAACCTGGTGACGCTGCTCGGCCAGTGCGAGCCCCAGATCCAGGAGCGAATGGTCGGGCTGTTCGCGCAGTGCGACGCCGACTACGCGACCCGGGTCGCGCAGGGCCTGGGCGTTCCGTCGCCGATGGCGACCGCGACGGTCTGATGCTGGCCGCTGCCCCGATCAGGCGGCGCAGGCGAGGGCGTCCGGCTCGGGGCTGAACTCGACGGTGATGCGGCAGTCCGGGCAGTCGACGCTCGGCGCATCCAGGGCGGTGAGGACCACGTCCGCGTCGCACCAGGCGCATGTGATGTAGATCATGCGCGGAGCATGGCTGGTCCCCGTGACAGCTAGCCTGTCACGGGGGCGCCGGTGCCTGGCCGGAGCGCGGCGTCTCGGCGCGGTACCGGAAGCACGCCGGCAGGTGGTCATCGACGAGGCCGATGCTCTGCATCAAGGCATACACGATGGTCGAGCCGACGAACCGGAACCCGCGCCGGCGGAGGTCGGCCGAGAGCGCGTCCGATGCCGCGGTCCGAGCCGGCACGCTCGCGGCGGTCACGTCGGCGGCGAGGGTGAGGGGCGGCCCCGGGATCATGGCCGCGAAGTACGCGTCGACCGAGCCGTACTCGCGGCCCATTTCCAGCCAGGCGGCCGCGTTGCCGATCGTTGCGTCGATCTTCGCCCGGTTCCGGACGATCCCGGCATCGGCCATCAGGCGGTCCCGGTCGGAGTCGTCGAACGCCGCGACCACGGCGGGTTCAAAACCCCGGAAGGCGATCCGGAAGTGATCGCGCTTGCGCAGGATCGTCGACCACGACAGGCCGGCCTGGAACGATTCGAGAGCGAGCCGCTCGAACAGCTCGACGTCGTCGTGGCAGGGCGTGCCCCACTCGTCGTCGTGGTAGCGGACCATGATCGGGTCGGGGCGCGGACCCGCGGCGCCGGCCCACGCGCAGCGGGCGAGGTCGGGATCGAAGGCCGCGTCGGAGCCGACCGTGGTCGGGTTCACGCTCGCGACGATACCGGCGCGGCCGGGTTGCCGCTCAGGGAATCGCTTTGGTGTCGAACAGCGTGCTGCGGAGCATCGGAGCGCCGGCCGGCCGGCCGGCGTTGAATGCCGCTCGGAACACGCCGCCCGAGACGGTCTTCGTCCCGAGGCTGCCCGTCAGGGTCACGCTGATCAGGCGCCCCGACACGCCGCGCCGCGACAGATCCATGTTGATCAAGGTCCCGACGTTGGTCCGGGCGTCCTTGGCGAGGATCGCGGACAGCGCGGCGCCGGTGTACGTGACCGTCTGCCACGTCGCGTACGGCGACGCCTTGTCCCAGGCCGTTCCGTCGGGCGCCCGGTCGCTCGACCCGCGCAGGTACGAGACCGCGCCCGCCACGATCTTGCCACTCGAGCTCACGTAGACGTTCTCGTTGTTCTCGGTCCAGCCTCCGGCCGCCGAGTGGAACAGGGCGTTGGCGACCGCGGTCCCGCTGAGCAGGACCGCGCCGGCGGTCGCGTTGACGGCGGCCGTGCCCGCGGTCGTCTCGGCCTTCTGCCCGCGATAGACCTGCGACCGCGTGTCGTCGAACACGTCGTACGTTCCGACGGTCGGATGGAGCCGGTACACGGCGTACGAGCGAGCTGCGATTGCCTGCGCCTTGAGGGCCTCGACGGGCCAGGTCGACGGCATCTCGAGGGGCACGACTCCGCGCAGGTACAGGTCGAGCCCGACGTGGTTGACGACCATGGCGGTCGTCGACAGCCGGAGCCGGAACAGACCGCGATAGATGTTCGTCGCCGTCGCCTTGGACACGAGCTGGAGGAGCGTCGTCGGTTCGAGCGGCCGAACGACCTGGTATCCGGTCATGGTGCCGCTGTGCAGGACAGCTCCGGCAGCCGACGTGACCGTGAGCGCCCACGCCGTCGCGCCGGGCGCCGTCGGGGCGAGGGTTGCCTGGGCATCGGCGGGAAAGGTCTTCGCGATCCCATCGATCGCCCACGCGCCCGCCCGACCCGCGATCGTCAGGGGCTCGGCCGGGGTCGATGCGAGGCCGGTCAGCAGCAGGACCCGGACCCAGGTGTTCACGTTTCGCGAGCCCAGAGTCGTCTTCGCGAAGTAGTGGGCCAGGATCGCCGGCGCGAGCTGCCCGGCCAGGGCGCGGCCGCGGGCGCCGTACTGGGACATCCCGACGCCGTGGCCGTAGCCCCGCCCGAAGAAGGTCGTGTCGGGGAAGGTGGGCGGCGGCACGCCGTCGGCGGCCGCGGGGCTCACCCGGACACCGAGGCTCGAGGCCGTCAGGACGAGCGCGGCGGCGAGGCCCGCGAACCACGCTGACCGACCCGCGCCGCGGCGCGCCGGGCGCCAGCGCCGGGTACGGTCGGTCCGTTCCGTGAGCGGCGTGGACATCGGGGGCATCTCTTCCTTGGCCATCTGCGGCCACCATGCACGGTGCCGTCGAGCACCGGCCATGGCCCGACGGGGCCAGCCGTTCCATCCGATCGGGTCAGGGCGCGGTGAGCGCGGAACGAGGCGAAGGCGATCCCGGTCGCGGGCGCCGGCGGTCTACCCTGTGCCGATGGCGATCCGATTCTACGTCGCTCACGGGGCCAGCGGCTCGGCGGCCAGCATGGCCGGCCACGTGCGCGGTCTCGCGGCGCGCGGGATCGACGCCCGGGCGATCGACCTGCCGCTCAAGAAGGCCGAGGCGGCCGTCCCGGCCCTGCGCGCGATCGTCCCGGACGGCCCGACGGCGCCCGGTGCCGACGGCTTGCCGATCGCGGTCGGTGGCCAGTCGTACGGCGGTCGCGTCGCCAGCCTGGCCGCCGCGGAGCCTGACACGGACTACGCCGGGCTCGTCCTGTTCAGCTTCCCGCTCCATCCGTCGGGCAGGCCGGAGCAGGCCGAAGCCCGGACGGCCCATTTCCCGTCGATCCGCTGCCCGGTCCTCTTCCTGTCGGGCGAGTCCGACCCGTTCGCGAGCCTCGACCTGCTCCGGGCACGGATCGCGCGTCTCGGACGGGCCGAGCTCGTTACGTACCCGCGCCTCGGCCACACGCTCAGACCCGTTCTCGACGACGCCCTCGATCGGGCCGCCGCGTTCCTGCTCGGCCTGGCCTGACCGGGAGCTCGGCAGCGGCGGCCTCGCATGGTCATCCAGGCAGGCGCCGACCGCAGCGGAGTGCCCCGGATTGGCGGAACTGGACAAGCCTCGTATGCTGTCCCGGACCCCAGAGGGCCGGAGCGGACGGGAGGACGCACGGCCGAACCGAAGACGTTGCCGCCGGAGTGCCCACCCGCGGCGCGCGCGCTCACCTTCAAGCGCCCGCGTGGTCCCTCCATCGGCAAGCGTCCGTCCATCGCTCGGCGCGCTCACCGCGCCGTCCCGGTAGGAAGGAGCACCATTGCCAGACGTGGTTGGCCGCCGCCGCGCGGTCCCCGCGGCACTCTTGACCGCGGTCCTTCTCGTGTCGATCCTCCCCGCGGTCGGCACCTCGGCGAGTTCGCCGCCGAACATCGACAAGTTCCTGGCCGCCCTCGGTCGTGTCGAATCCGGCGGGCGATACACCGCCAGGAATGCCAGCACCGGCGCATACGGGAAGTACCAGATCATGCCGGCCAGCTGGGCGGGCTGGGCCAAGGCCTATCTGGGCAGCTCGTCCGCCCCCCAGACGGCGAAGAACCAGGAGACGGTGGCCCGCCGCAAGGTAACTGCCCTCTACACCTGGCTCGATGCCTGGCCGACGGTCGCCCACTGGTGGCTGACCGGATCGCCCGAACGGAACGCGAAGCTCTGGTCGTCGTACTCGCGCTCGTACGTCGCGAAGATCATGAAGGCGATGGGCGCCGGCGCGACCGCGGCCAAGAGTGCGTCCTCGCGCGCCTGGATCGACGCCAAGGACACGCGCCTCAACGACACGGCCGCCGCGATCAGCTACGGACCCGGCTGGCGAAGCGCCAGCTACTCGGCCTACGCCGGGCGTCAGGTGACCTATTCCACCCGCCAGGGCGCGTCGGCCACGATGACCTTCACCGGCACGGGCATCGCCTGGGTCGGGCCGGTCGGACCGACCCGGGGCAAGGCGAAGGTCTACGTCGACGGCAAGCTCGCCGCGACAGTCAACCTGCGCCGCTCGAACTTCGAGGCCCGGACCATCCTGTTCGCCAAGCCGCTCAAGGCCGGCGAGCACACGATCCGGATCGTCGTGACCTCGAGCGGCAAGCCGGTCGCGCTCGACCAGCTGATCGTCGGAACGTGATCCTCGCCCGGCCCTGAACGACAGAGTCCGGCGCTCGACGCCCGCTCCGGTTCGCCGGGGCGGGTGTCGCCACGTCCGGGCGGATCCCGCCGTGCCGGCGTCGCCGTCAGCGAGCCGCGAGGACCTCGATCTCGATCCGGGCGCCGAGCGCGAGCCGGCTGACTCCGACGGTTGCCCGGACCGGCGGGTCGGTCGGGAAATACGCTCGGTAGATCGCGTTCATCGCCGCGAACTCGTCGAAATCGGTGATGTAGACCGTGCATTTGACGACGGCCGAGAAGTCGAGGCCGACCGCCCCGAGCAGCCGGCCGACGTTGTCGAGCATCGCCCGAGTCTCGGCCTCGATTCCACCTGGGACCGGGCCGTTGGAGCCGGGTACATCGCCGATCTGACCGGCAAGGAATACGAACCCGTTGGCCTCGACGACCTTCGAGAACGGCAGGCTGCCCGGCTCCAGCCCGGGTCCGTTGGGGACGGTCTTCGGCATCGGTGACGGCTCCTCTGCAGCGGCGGGACGTGAATCCCGAGTCTACGTGCGCCGAGCGCCGACCGACGCGCTAGCCTTGGCGACGTGGATGCCCTCGTCACCTCCGGTCTGACCAAGCGCTACGGCCATCGCGAACTGCCGATCCGGCGACTCGCTGCGCGCGGGCGAGGCGGCGGCGGCGCGGAGGTCCGCGCGCTCGAGGACCTCACGATCGCGGTCCGCGAAGGCGAGATCTTCGGCTTCCTCGGCCCGAATGGGGCGGGCAAGTCGACGACCATCCGACTCCTGCTCGGCTTCCTCCACCCGTCGGCGGGGTCGGCGGCCGTGCTCGGGCTGGACATCGTCCGGGACTCGGTCGCGATCCGGAGTCGGGTCGGTTATCTGCCCGGCGGAATCGCCCTCTACGATTCGCTGAGCGGCGAACGGCTGCTCGATTATCTCGGCGCCCTGACCGGGCGGCCGTCGACCCGTCGGGCGGAGCTCGTCGACCGCCTCGAGCTGTCGGCCCGAACGCTCGCCCGGCCGGTCCGCGACTACTCGCGCGGGATGCGTCAGAAGATCGGGATCATCCAGGCCCTCCAGCACGACCCGGAGCTGGCGATCCTCGACGAGCCGACCGAGGGCCTCGATCCGCTGATGCAGCGCGCCTTCTACGCGATCCTCGACGATCTCAAGGCGGCCGGCCGGACGATCTTCTTCTCGTCTCACGTCCTGTCCGAGGTCGAGCGTGTGTGCGACCGGGTCGCGATCGTCCGGCGCGGCCGGCTCGTCGCGCTCCAGGACGTCGCGAGCCTGCTCGAGCATCGAAAGCGCAACGTCGAGCTCCGGGCGGCCGACGGCGACCTGCCGGCCCTCGACGGCGTGGCCGGCGTCAGCGGACTGGCGCGGCCCGCCGACGGCCGGCTGACCTGCCAGCTCGAGGGGGACGTGGGGCCGTTCCTGGCGGCA
>JANLYK010000245.1:0-21454 GCA_031365595.1 Chloroflexota bacterium
CTTCCGGATCAGCACTGACGAGGTGAGTGGCGCGGAAGTGGCGAGTGATCGCTGGTGAAGGGCAACGTCCTACCGTCCGCCGATGCCCGAGATCTCTCGCTTCTTCGGGATCGTGATCCGGATCCACTTCGACGATCACGAACCCCCACCCATCCATGCGATCTACGGCGAGTTCGAGGCTGAGATCGGCATCGACGGACCGCGGCTACTGAAAGGATCCCTGCCGCCGCGAGGGTTGGGCATGGCGATCGAGTGGGCCACGCTTCATCCCGACGAACTCCGTGCAGCCTGGGAGCTCGCCAAGGCGGGCATGCCGGTTGGGCGGATCGCGCCGTTGCGGTAGCATCGGCCGGCCATGCTGCGAGTTCGATCCGCCACGCCGCTTCGCGAACGGAACCTCCGGCTCACGCTGACCGACGGAACCGTGGTCGAGCGGGACGTCCAGGACCTGCTCTGGGGATCAGTGTTCGAGCGGCTCCGTGCCGACGATGCCGCGTTCGCGCGCGTCCGAGCCCGCCACGGGACCGTGACCTGGCCCGACAACCTCGACATCGCCCCGGAGACCTTGATCTGGGATGGTCCGGATCCCGCCGACGACGATCCCCGACGGCCTGCGCCGTTCCTTCGGCCGCATTCGCCGAATCGGCCGCGGGCAGATCTGTCGAGCTGACGTCGGCCCGCCATGTTGGAAATTGCCGCTGTCGAGGCGCTCGAGGGCCGGTCGGTTCGCCTCACGCTCTCCGATGGCACGGTTATCCTGCGCGACCTGAGCGGCCTGCTCGACGGCGCGGGCATGGTCGAGCAGATCACGACCGATGACGACGCGTTTCGCCGGGTCTTCGTCGACTACGGCACGCTCGTCTGGCCGGGCGATGTCGATCTTGCGCCGGAGACCCTGATCTGGGATGGCCCGTACCCGGCTGACGAGCGTCGGCGACCCGAGCCGTTCCTGCGGCCCCGAAAGCCAGATCGCCTCCGGTCCTGAACGTCAGTCGCGGAAGATCACGGAGTCGATGAACTGAACCTGACCCTGACGACAAGCGACGGTACGACAGGAGGACGCTCCACTCGTCGTACGCGGTGAGGTCGATCTCGGTCCCGTCCGGCATGATCCGGCGGCGGTGGGTTCGCCCGAGGTCGGCCAGAATGGCTTCCTCGACGAGGGCGATCGTCAGCTGATCGGTCCGGTCGAGTCCAGCGAGCTTCCGTTCGTACTCGTCCGTCCCGCGTGGTTGCCGTTCAATTGGTCGACTCCGACGGTCCCAAGCCGGCGCCAGTGACTGTCGTCAACCCCGTCGACTCGATAAACGTCGCGAATGAAGCGTCATCCATGGCCATCAGTTGGGCGCCGGTCGGGCGACGCCGTCGCCGGTCCCGAAGGCGCCGGAGCACCCCCAACCCGACGATGGCGCCGAGGATCGGGAGTCGAGCGGCGCGGACCCGAGGCTGAGTCATTCCGTGGTCCCTCCGGCGGGGTAATCGGCGATCCGGAACCCATTGTGCTCCCACCCGATCATCGGCCGCTCACCTGGAGCCGGTGACCCGGGTATCCCGCTCCGACAAGGCGCTTGACCTCCCTTCGAACCGGGCTGAGGATGGATTGGTTCCCTCCACCGCACGTCCGGCTCGACCGGAGCGCCCGATGAACACGAAGCGCTTGCGCTTCCTCGCCCGCCGACATCGCGCGGGCGTTCGCCATCACCTGTGCCAAACCGACGGACTCGAACCTTGCGACGCCGCGCTCCTGGCCGCGGAGGTCGCTCGCCAGCGGGCCTGGGCCGACTTCGCCTACGACCTGCTCGACGCCCACATCTGGGGCTTCGGTCCAGGCGATTGGCAGGCCAGCGAAGCGCTGGCTCACGCATTGGAAGGAGAGGACTTCCCGCCAGCTTGGGGACGAGACCTCCATGACCCTGCTCGCATCGTGGTTGACCCCGCGCTGTGGCCCGTCCCGCGAAGCGCTGTCGTCAGCTGACCGGAGCCTCGCGCAGCGAGCGGAGGTAGGTCTCCTCGGCGATCCCGAGGACCTCCCAGATCGCAATGTCCTCGTCGACATCGGGCCAATGGGCTCCGAGGCCCCGCGACCCGATGGTCCAGTTCTCGAGCTGCGCGCGCGTGGCGCGGGCGAGCCGGTCCGAGATGGAGACCGGAAGGCTGACTTCCCGGCCGTCGCCGAGGTCGAACGTCAGTCGCTCGCCCTCGATCCGGATGTTCTTGATCATCGGAGTGGTCATGTCTGGGCTCGCTCGCACGTGCTCTCAAAGCGACGGATCAAGGCCGCTCGCTCGCGCTCCACCACGGCCCGGATCCGGCTGATCTCTCGGGGACTGTACCCGACGTTGTCTGCCAGAGATACCGGCCGGAGCCAGAACTTGGCCAGGCCATCGTTGCCCTCGACATGAACATGGGGCGGCTCGGCGCAGTCGAACATGGACATGAACACGCGATACGGTCCGGCCCGCATCAGGGTCGGCATCGGTCTTGACGCACCCGCGGCATTCTGGACAACTGTGCCTCAGAATTAATCGGGCCGGGACGGCACTATTGCTCGGAGTGAGTGCGCGGCATGACAATTACCAAAGTCGGGCGCGGACGGCCCAGCCGCCAACTCATCCTGGACAGTGTCGACATCGGCATGTCCGATCTCGCGCGTGCGGGCGGGCTGCCGAGTGCCGACGAGAACGAACAGATCTGGCGTGACATCTGGTTCGAGGAAGCGCATCACTCCACGGCGATCGAAGGCAACACTCTCGCGCTCAAGCAGGTCAAGGTCCTGCTCGACGAGGGACGGCCGGTCGGAAACAAGGAGCTTTGCGAATACCTGGAAGTTCAGGGCTACGCGCAGGCGGCGACCTGGGTGTACGGCCAGGCACGGAGTCCGGAAGGGTGGGGACGCGATGGGGCGATCAGCCGGACCGAGCTCCGTGAGATCCACCGCCTGACGGTCCAGCTGGTCTGGGAAGTCTGCCCTCCGGAGAATCCGCCCCTGGACCCCGGCGAATCCGCAGGAAACTTCCGAAGGCACAATTTTGCTCCCTTCCCGGACGGAATGGTCCCGCCTCCATTCCCTGAGGTGGACGGTCGCATCCTCGATTGGTTGAAGCTTGTCGAGGCCGGGCCCGTCGATGAACATTTCCTGGTCAAACTTGCCGGGGTCCATGCCGCATTCGAAGCGATCCATCCGTTCCGCGACGGGAACGGTCGCGTTGGGCGCCTCGTCCTGAACCTCCTGCTCGTTCGGAACGGGTATCCGCCCGCGATCATTCGGAAGAAGACCCGGCCTGCCTATCTGCGAGCCATTCGCAATGCAGATCGGGGGGACGTCGCTCCGATGTCCGAGATCCTTGCCCGCGCGGTCAAGGAGAGCCTCGACCGATTCCTGTTGCCGAACCTTGCAGGTCCAGCGAAGCTCCTCCCGCTGACCGCGCTGGAACGCCCCGGACTCACTGCGCGTGGCCTCCGCGCAGCCGTGGACAAAGGTCGACTCAAGGCTCGCCGTGACGAACACGGGCGGTGGCTGAGCACCCGTCAATGGATCGACGAGTACCTGGCGACACGATCGATCGGCCGCCCTCGAAAGTCAGTCGATCGACTGACTTGAATTCCTCAAGGCATTGAGCCAACCTGAGAGCTTGTCAAGGCCGGCACGCCGGTTGGGCGGATCCGTCGGCCTTGCGCAGACCTGCCGAGCTGAGGATTCGCGACCACGACGCCCATGATCGACCGCAGCTCGGCCTCTCACGCAGTCGGCCGGTCCGAGATCGTCCTGATGACCGGCGACATCACGAAGGTCGCAGCCGACGCGATCGTCAACGCCGCGAACAGCGCGTTCAGCTACGGCGGTGGGGTCGACGGCGCGTTACGCAAGGCGGGCGGCAACGAGCTGTCGGGCGAAATGCGCCGGCGCTACCCGATGGGCACGCCAACCGGCACCGCGGTGAGCACCGGCGCGTACGACCTGCCGGCGCGCTGGGTGATCCATGCCGTCGGACCGGTCTGGAACCAGGGTGGCCAGGACAAGCTCGATCTCCTCGCGAGCGCCTACGCGAGGGCACTCCGCGAGGCCGACGTGCTCGGTGCCCGGACGGTCACGATGCCCGCGATCAGCGCCGGCACGTTCGGCTTTCCGATCGATGCAACCGCTGATGTCGCCCTGCGCACGGTCATCGCCCATCTCGAGGGCGAGACCGGTATCGAGCGCGTGACCTTGGTCCTGCGCGGCGACGCGCTCGACGCGTTCCGGCGGCGTCTCGCGACGCTCTGACGGCTACCCCCCACGTGCAAGCGATACCTGTCGGCCAGAACTTGGGAAGGCGATCGACCTGTTGACGGACTTTCGCAGCGACGCCAGACTGTGCGAATGACGATGATCGTTGCGACCGCTCGCCTCCGTGCTCGTAATCAGCTGACGTTGCCAGACCCGATCGTCCAGGCGGGCGGCCTTGAGGACGGCGCGACCTTCATCGTCGAGCTCGAGCCGGGCGACCCGGACGTCGTTCGGCTCCGCCGAATCCGTCCGACGTACGCGGGGGCGCTCAAGGGCATGTTCGAGCCAAGCGATGCGTACCTCGCGGGTGAACGGGCCGGCTGGGAGCCGCGATGACGCGGGCCGTCCTCGAGACGGCGATTCCGGCCGGCGAGAACCTCCTGCTCGACACGTCGGCGATCCTCGCGTATCTCTCCGGATCGGAGCGTGTCAGCGCCGTCGCCGCGATCCTGATCGATGAGCTGGTGACGTCCGGCCGCAACCCGGCGATCGTGTCCGCGATCACGGTGTGCGAGGTGCTTGTCCGCCCGAACCGGGCTGACTCCGCGACGGCCGTGCGCATCGTCGAGGACTTTGTGATGCACTTCCCGAATCTGCGGATCGAACCGGTCACGATCGAGATCGCCCGGCTCGGCGCCGGAATTCGAGCGCGCACGGCGGCATCGACGCCGGACGCCCTGGTCCTGGCGACAGGCATGGCGTCCTCGGCCAGGATTGCAGTCGGCAACGACGCCGGCTGGCCAGGCATCGTCGAGCGCGCCGGCCTCGGACTCGAGGTCGTCGTCCTGGACTCGCTCGTCCGCCGCTGAAGCTCGGCTGTCATCGGCCGGCAGCAATCAGAGCGGATCGAGGCAGTGCGTCCGGTCGACAACATCCCGGATGTGCGGTCGATTCCGACCCTGGAACCTGGCCCTTCCACGTGATCCGGCTCGTGTCGGTCACGTGTCGATCGAAACGCCGCGACGGAGTCGATCCACGATGTCAACGCTGCGGAGGGTGAGTGCGGTCAGGCGCGGCCCCGCTGCATATCGCCGGCCGCGCGTTTCGCCGATCGCGACGAGCCAGCCGGCCTGGACGCAGCCGGCCAGGATCGCCCGGGACCGGGACGCAGACAGCCCGAGCATGTTGCTCACGTCCGCGGCGCGGATCCTCATGTTCCGGGCGGCGACGACGACCGGCGCCCAATCAACCGGCATCCTCACGAGGTCGAGCTCCATCGTGAGTAGGCCGATGTCGGAACGGATCGCCTCCAGCAGCCGCGTTCGAAGGTCGAGTCGATCGACGGCAATCCCTGCGAAGTACTCGAGCCATGGCGTCGCCGAGTGCCGATCGGGAAGGTACGTCGGGCCGTGGCTTGCCTGGAGCGCCGACACGTACGCATCGGGATCCGCCCGGATCACCGACTCGATGTTGACGAGTTCCGGAGCCGCGATCCCACCACGCATCAGTGCGAGTGATCCGACGACCCGTGACGTGCGCCCGTTGCCGTTGAGCCACGGGTGGATCGAAACGACATTCAGATGCACGAGGCCTGCCGCAATGAGGAGGTGCTCGCTGGCCGTGGTGTTCAGCCAGCTCACGAGCTCGCGCATCAGGGCCGGCACCCAGCGATGGTCGGGTGGCTGGTAGACGCCGCCGACCACCACGGGAGCGCCCCGATATTCGCCTCGCTCGTCGTCATCGAGCCCGTCGATGACGGTCGCATTGAGTCGGCGGATCAACTCCTGACTCCACTCGAAGTCGTCTCGCAGCGCGACCCGGTTGGCCAGATCGAGCGCCCGGTTGTAGTTCTGGACATCCCGGATGTCCGCCGGACGCCCGTCCACGGCCACGCCGCCCAGGACGTCGTCGACCTGCGAGGGCGTGAGTTGATTCCCCTCGACCGCCGTGCTCGCAGCGACGGTGGCACTCCGGGCAGCCGGCCACGCGGCCAGCCTCGTCCAGCGGTGGAGGACCGGAGCGGGCTCGTCGGCGATGAGGTCATCCCACGCCGCAAGCGACGCTTCGAGGGTAGGGGTGCGCTGGAACGCGAGATGCAGGGCCATCAGTTCGCTCGGATTACAGGCGATTTACGAAGCCCATGGTACCGATGATTCGCCTGTCTTGCAAGCGATTACTGCCCCGCCGGGATCGGTCGGTCGATCAGGAAGGCTGTCGGCCGGCGAAATCGCTCAAGCCGAGGATCAGGAACTCGACATCGATGCGGTTGCCGCGCATGATCGGCCGCGATGACGACTGACGTCCGGACGCCGTCCCCCTCCTGGTCCACGGAGTCGGCGGCCCGTGTTGCGGCGCTTCCGTTGATCGGGCTGTTTGTCCTTTCCTGGCTGGCCCTGCGCGAAGCTCCGGCTGCGATGCATTGGAGCGCCGCGGCATTCCTGCTCTTCGCCGCATCGCCGGTGATCGCGGGATGGGCGTCGCTTCAGTCACGCAATGCCGGGGTCTCTCTGGCGGTCGCGGCGCTCGTCGCCGCCGTCCTGATCGCGATCGCGACCTGGATCTCGCTCCCGGCGAACAGCCGGCCAGGAATGTGGATGGGACCCACCGTCCGCGGCATGGGACTCGCCGCCATCGTGTTTTTGCCGCTCGGTTGGTGGTTCTCCGCGAGCCGCGCCGGGAAACGACTTCAGGCCGGCCAGCCGTGGGCGGCGGTCCGCGTTGCCGCGTCCACGATGTTCGTCATCCTCGCGCTCGCGAGTCTCGTCGCCGCGTTCGTTCCGATCTATTGAGCTCCGCGGCACGGCGGGCGCTTCGCCACGGCTCGGGCGACGCCGCGTGCGGACGGCTGCTCGTAGAGTTCAGGCATGCCCATCGACCTGCCTGACGACATCGAGCTCGAGCTCGTCGAGAGCACGGACGACATCACTCCCCGGGGCCTCGGGCGCGGCTCGAGCGACGCCCTCGACCTCGCCTTCAGCGGCGAGCTCTGGTATTGGCGCGGGCCGGCCCCGTATCACTTCGTCAGCCTGCCGCCTGACGCGGCGGGCCGGATCCGCGCGATCGCGGCCCGCGTCACGTACGGCTGGGGCATGATCCCGGCCGAGGTCCGGATCGGTAACAGCCGCTGGATGACCGCGCTCTGGCCGAAGGACGGCGGCTACGTCGTCCCGATCAAGGATCGCTATCGGAAGGCCGAGCGGCTCGTCCTCGGCGACGTGGTCGCGGTGGAGCTGTCGGTCACACGCTGACCCCACGTCCGCCGGGATGGCGAGCGTGGGGCCCGAGTGCTGTGCAGCTCGCCGGCACCATCGGCCGGCAACGGCCCTACATGACCGGGAACGTCTCCGAGACGACGACCGCCGCGCCGCCCGCGAGGACCGGGCAGCCCTTCGACAGCTCGACCGCGGCGTCGAGGTTGTCGGCCTTGATGATCGAGTAGCCGGTCGGTGCCGAGGTGGCATCCATCACCGACCCGTCGGGCGAGATCGCCTTCGAGGTCGAGATCGGGTTGCCGCCGTCGACGAGCGCGTCACCGAGGGTGCCGAACCACGCGGTCCACGCCGCCATGACCTGGTCCTGGGCTTCCTTGGTCTCGGGCATCGAGCCGCCGTGGTACGTGATCAGGTAGGTCGACATCGAGCGGGCCCTCCTTGGGCGGTACGGGTGCCACCATCGCGTGTGGCTTGGGTTCTCCACTCATGCGACGAACGGAGTTCCGCCGAATCGACAGCCGGGTGAACCGTTTGCGACGTGAACCTGGCGACCCAGCTCATCCAACCTCGCCGCCTGGACCCTGCTGACTTGACTAACTCAGCATCCTGAGCAATATTACTCAGTGCAATGAGTATGTCCCCACTCCTCCCCGAGTTCCGCCGCGCTGGGGTCGCGACGCTCGAGGCGCGCCTGCGTGAGCCACGTCGATTCCTCCAGGTGGTCGCAGGCCCGCGCCAGGTCGGCAAGACGACCCTTGTCCGCCAAGCGATCGCGGCGATCGACCAGACCGCCCATGTCGCGTCGGCCGACGATCCGGGGCTTCGCGATCGGTCCTGGCTCGACGCCCAGTGGCAGGTCGGCCGGGTGCTGACCGATGCGTCCCGGGGTGCGGGCGCGGTGCTCGTTCTCGACGAGATCCAGAAGGTTCCCGACTGGTCCGAGATCGTCAAGCGCCTCTGGGACGAGGACACGGCCGCCGGCCGCAATCTCCGCGTCGTCGTCCTCGGGTCGGCGCCGCTGCTCGTCCAGCGCGGTCTCAGCGACAGCCTCGCCGGCCGCTTCGAGATCCTCGGGCTGGGCCACTGGGGGTTCGCCGAGATGCGTAACGCATTCGGCTGGGATCTCGAGCAGTTTCTCGTGTTCGGTGGCTATCCGGGCTCGGTGCCGCTCGTGGACGATCCCGATCGCTGGCGGGCGTACATCCTCGATTCGCTGATTGAGACGACGCTGTCGCGCGACATCCTGCTTCTGAACCGCGTCGACAAGCCGGCCCTGCTTCGCCAACTCTTTCGCCTTGGCTGCGATTACTCGGGCCAGGTCGTGTCGTACCAGAAGCTCGTCGGCCAGCTCCAGGACGCCGGCAACACGACCACCCTTGCTCACTACCTGGCCCTGCTCGGCGACGCGGGGATGATCACCGGCCTTCAGAAGTACGCGGGGTCGAAGCTCCGCCAGCGCGGATCGAGCCCGAAGCTGATTGCCCTGAATACCGCGTTGGTGACCGCGATGACCGGCCGCTCGGCTGCCGACGTCGCGGCCGATCGGGACGTGCGTGACCGACTGGTCGAGACGGCGGTCGGCGCCCATCTGGTCGCGACCGCCGGTCGTGACATCGACGTCCTGTGGTGGCGCGAGGGGGATCGTGAGGTCGACTTCGTCCTCGCCGGTCGATCCGGCGTGCTCGCCATCGAGGTCGGCAGCGGCCGACCGAAGCCGAGCCTGCCGGGCCTGGCAGCATTCACGCGGCACTTCGGGGCCGCTCGGACGCTGCTGATCGGGGCGCAAGGGCTGCCGCTGGAGGTAGCCTTGGCGACCTCGGCCGCGGACCTACTCACAAGCTGAGGCGACGACCACCAGCGCCTCCTGGGAGCCGCACAGCAAAGGGGCGCCCGACTCAGCGCGCGTGCGGCGGTGGCCCCAGGACGTCGTCGCGGCCTTCGATTGGACGCTCGTTGAAGGCGTCGATCCAGTGCCGGACGGCTTCGGGATCGTCGAAGTCCACGCCGTCATCCTGCATCGCCAGGGCGATCCGCTTGCCCGGCCCGAACGAGTCCGCATCCGTCATTGCCGTCAGGAACTCCGCCTCGAACGAGTCGATCGCCGCGAGCGTCTCCGCGATGTCGCTGTCCGACAGGCCCTTGCGCGCTCCGCTGAACCGGATCATGGCGCGAAGCACGCCCGGCATCGCCGCAATCTCGGCGCTCGCAAGCGATGCCTTGCGAGGCAGCCAGTCGAGCATCGCGATCTCGACCACGACCGGGCTCCAGCGGTCGAGGTCGCCTTCGGCGTGGCTGCCGCGAAAGTCGATCAGGGTGTCGACCACGATCTCGACGTCGCCTCCGATCCCGGCTGCTTCGGGCGCGGCCAGGAATCCCTCGACGAACGCGCGTCGATCCTCCTCGCTCAGCTCGGGTTCCTCCGCGGGCTCAGCCGGGGTCGGCAGCGCCCGGGCCCGCGCTTCCAGGAGGGGCATGATCTGAGGTACCTCCTCGTAGACCGGCGCGTCGAGGTACTGCCGGTACATCCCGGTGCCGGCCGCCCAGCGCCGGGCGAGGTCGCCGGCCGTGATCTGGACCAGCGGCATGTCGGAGACCTCATTCCAGACCCTCCGGACGATCTCCGGCTCGAGGTCAACTGCCGCCTGGCGGAACAGTCCCCGGAAGTTGTGATCGGCCGTGATCCGGAACGAGTGTGGTCGCCGGCCCGGGTGGACGAACGACGCGACGATCATGTCCTGATCGCCGAGGGAGTCGGTGGCCGCCCACGCTTCAACGAATCGTGCCTGGCCGATCGTCTCGGCCCAGGCGGGCGCGCTGACGCCGCCGTTCCGAAGCCGGCTCGCCGCAGAGCGTGCGATCGACGACTCGGGATCGGGCAGGAGGGTGGCCAGCCCGATCAGGATCGCGAGGGCCTCCGGCTCCGTCCGCGCCGCCAGCCGGTCGATCAACTCCCGTGCTCGGCCAAGGCGCTCGGCCGGCCGGTTCGGGTCAGAGTCGACGAGGGCAAGGATCGCGCTTGCGTAGACCTCGACCTCCAGCGGATCGTTGACGCGCGAAAGCCCAGATGCGGAGCGGACGATGTCTTCGACGAAGGAGTCGTATGACCACGTCTTCGCGCCGCGAGGAGCGCGGGCAGTCGAACGGGTTCGCCCGTTGGTGGATTTGGTCGAGCGTCGCTTCTTCGATCCCGGCATGGCGACAGGATGCCGGAATCGCCCGCGCTGTGATGGCCCGGGATGATCTACCCGGCGTCGTCGGCCGTGGCCGGGATGTCGAGTCCGAGGAGATGAGCCAGCGCGCGTCGGACCTCGCGCCGGATCCGGGGGTCGGAGACCTCCTGCTCTGCGCCGCCGATCCGCGCTGCCGTGACCCGGCGCAGGTCGATCGTTCGGACCTGGTGGACGAGGATCACCCCATCGAGGGTCCGCCCGGCGTGGCCGGCCGGCACGCCCACCTCGCCTGGGTATTTCGGCGATCGGGCCGTGATCGGGCAGACGGTCGCGATCCCGGACCGATGGAACGGCTCGTACGAGACGACGACGGCGCGGCGTTGGCCCGCCTGCTCGTGTCCGACAGTCGGATCCAGGTCGATGATGACCACGGACCATCGGTCGATCCCCCTCATTCGTTGGGCCAGGTATCGGCGGTCGAGAAGGCCCGCTCGAGATCGGACACCTCCTGTGAGTCACGCTCGCGCCGGGGGAATCCTGGCGCCGACGGCCCGAGACCGCGCCGAAGGTTCCCAGGCTGGACTACCGGCAGGAAACCCACGTCCAACCGGACGACTCGGATCAGGGCCGTCAGGCCTCGCCGACCTCGGCTTCGGCGGCCCTGGCGGCGTTCGCGGCCACGTCGGTCCAGAAGTCGACGGCCGCGCTCTCGTACCGGAGACCCATCGGCAGCGTCGCCCCGCGCCAGTGCTCGACCGTGCGCTGGCCCCGTTGCGCCGGATCCGGGCGCCGTTCCTGGAGCTCGTCCTCGCGGTAGGCGGCCAGCTTCGCCCGGTGGATCGCGAGCTGCTGGTCGGCCAGTCGAAGCCGGGCTCCGGCGGGTGCCAGGTCGGCGAAGAACAGTTGAAGGAGGCCCGGATCGCGGAGCTCGGTCGGCGCGGCGGACGGACGATCGAGCCACGAGCTCAGCGCGGACGTGCCCGCGGCCGTGATCGCGAAGACGCGCCGCCGTCGGCCTTCGGTCTCGCGGACCTCGCTGGCCAGGCCGAGGGTGGCCAAACGCGCCGGCTCGCTGTACAGGAGGGTGTGCGGAAACGACCAGAAGTTCCCGAGCGTGGCCCGGACGTGTTGCTCGAGGTCGTACGGCGTCGACGGCCCCTCCCGGGCGAGCAGCCCGAGGACCAGGTACGAGGTCGGGGTCAGCCGTTCGGTTGACATCGTGCGGAATGTACCATACGGTACGTAGTATTCCGCCTTCACCCCCAACCGACCAGGAGCCGGGGAAATTCACACCCGGTGGGCACCGTCGCGGGGCTCAGACCTGGACACGTCAGGGTGGCGCGGATCGCTACAAGGGTGGTTCACCATGACCACGACGACCCAGAAGCTCATCGAGCGCATTCCGCTCGAGGTCTTCAACAAGGACAACTTCGAGCTCATCGACGAGCTCGTCTCGACCGACTTCGTCGAGCACACCAAGCAGCCGGGCATTGCCCCGACGCGCGCAGGCTTCAAGCAGTCCGCGATCGCGCTGAAGCAGGCGTTCCCGGATCTGCGCTACACGGTCGAGGACTCGATCGAGAGTGGCGACAAGGTCGTCCTCCGCCTGACCGCTCGCGGCACCATGCAGCACGAGTACATGGGCATGCGACCGACCGGGAAGCCCGCGACGTGGACCGAGTTCCACGTCGGGCGGGTCGCCAACGGACGACTGACCGAACAGTGGAGTCTCGTCGACCAGCTGAGCCTTCTGGTTCAGCTCGGCGTCATCGAGTCGCCCGTCAAGGTCGCCGTCGCGGTCTGACCGTTCCGACGAACAACACATCGAAGCCCCGGCGACAACGCCGGGGCTTCCGTGTGCCCGCTTGAGGCAGCGGAGCGGATCGACCCATGCGTCGACGGACAGACGGCGACCCCCGGTCCTCCCCAACGGGACCGGGGGTCGCGCCCCTGGTGAGCGCTCAGTCGGCGCTCACTGAACACTCAATGGGCGGGCTGGAAGAAGTGGCTGGCGGTCCAGTTGGCCGCCCGCTTGCCGAGCCAGGCGCCCTGGACATCGGGCGTCCGGAAGTGGAAGCCGGTCAGGATCCGGCCGTCGATCGTGTCCTGAATCACATCGGTGAACCGGGTGTAATGGCGAGTGGTCGGCGGCGTCGTGCCCGGACTCGTCAGGTCGAACGAGACGTTGTCGGTGCCGAAGAACGCCTTGGCGCTGTGCATCATCGCGCCCGTGAAGCAGTTGTAGCCCGACGGATGGTCCGGGTAGCCGGGCGTCGGGAAGTTCGACTCCCACGCAGTGTCAGCCTCGGTCAACGGGTTGCCGTCGTCGGCCGCGAGGCGGATCGCAGTCTGCGGGCGCCAGAAGCTCCAGGCCACCTTGTCATTGAAGCAACCGATCGACGCGTCGGCTGAGGCCATGCTCGTCGTGACGAACAGGCGCGCCTGCTGGCTCGTGGACAACCCTCGGGCAGCCGCGATCTCACGGAACGCTCGGTTCATGTACGGCAGCGGGTTGCCGGTCACGAACGCGGCCAGCAAGGACTGCTCGGCCGTCCGGGTCGAACCGACCTTGGCGCCGAGCGCCTTGACCTCGTTGAACTCGGCGGCGTACTCGGGGCTCGCGATGTCGAGCGGACCCTCGGTCCGGAACTGATCGGGGCTCTTCATCGTGAATGGTCGGACCTGGCCGGCCCATGCGAAGACGTTCCCATTGCCGGGCGGGACGAGCCGCCACTCGCCAACGCCGGTCCCCGGGCTGAAGGTGAGGCTGCCGAACCGGCCGTCACCGACGCGATCGGCCAGCATCGCCGCAGCTGCGGCCGCTCCGAGGGCGATCCCGTCATTCTTGGCCGTTCCGTCCGGAACGAGCCCGAGCGAGGTCGCATAGAGGCCATTGACGCTGGTAATCATCGGGTGGGGCGGGTCGGTCACCGGCGCGAGGCCGACGAGGACGTGATGGGCGGCGGTTGCGATCGCGGCCGCCTTCGAGGCGCCGGCCGGTGCCGACAGGCCCTCGAGATAGGGCTCGCGCGTGCCGTCGATCGCGTTGACCGCGTCGTACACCGCGCCCTGGACCATGGCCAGGTGGATCGCTGAGACCGGCGGGGGCTGGCCGAGTCCGGGTGGGGTGCCGGTCGGCGGGTTGCTGATCGCAGCGACCGCGTTGGCGTTCCAGGTGAGCACCATGTCGGCGGGCTCGGCGGCGACCGCGGAGGTTGCCGGGATCAGGACCGACGCGAGCAGGGCGAGGGACGCCGTCCCCCCGAGCCAGCGGCGGGCCCTCGAACGTGGACTTGGTTGCGCCATGACGTCCCTCCCATCTCGGGTCCGATGGGGCGCGCACCGGCGGGTCGTGGTGCGGCGAGCCCCCTCTACCCCTATTGAGGCCGGGACAAGGTGGTTTGGTTCGATCTTCGTTCGTAGCTGCCTGACAGACGGAGCTGCGAAACGTCTTGACAGTGTGACGTGATGCTGTATCGTTGGCTCATGACCGACGTCCAACGACGCTACGCACTCACGGAACTGGCCGACCTGGCGGGAGTGACGCCACGGACCGTGCGCTTCTACCTGTCGCAGGGCCTCCTGCCGTCGCCGGGGGCGACCGGGCCGGGGGTGAAGTACGGCGAGGAGCATCTCGATCGGCTGCGCCTGATCCGGCGCCTCCAGCGCGAGCACCTGCCGCTGGCCGAGATCCGGAGTCGCCTGTCCGGGCTCGACGGCGACGAGGTCGCGCGGGCGGTCCAGCTGGCCGATGAGCGGGGCACGGAGGCGGTCGATCCGGCCGACACGGCGCTCGACTACGTCCGGCGGCTGCTCGAGCCGGCGGGAGGCCACGACGCTCCCAGCTTCAGGCGGATGGTCATCGCGGCCGAGGCGGCGGCGCCGGCCTACGGGACCATCCCCGACGCATCCGGGCCTGCGCCCGCGGCCCCTCCTCCATCGATCGAGCGCTCCCAATGGGAGCGGATCGTCCTCGCCCCGGACATCGAGCTGCATGTCCGCCGGCCCCTGTCACGCCCCCAATCCCGAAAGGTCGATCGGCTCGTGTCGATCGCCCGTGAGCTCCTCGAGGAGGACCCGTCATGACCACGTCCACAACTCTCAGTCCGTTCACCGCCCGAACCGATCGGACCCTGATCCGCGGCGTCGGCCGGAGCAAGCGCTTCGTCCTTGCCCAGGTGACCGCGCCGCCGGCCGGCCGCCGCCGCGAGCGGCTCGCCGTCAACCTGGCCTTTGTGCTCGATCGGTCGGGCTCGATGTCAGGCGAGAAGATCGAGCTCGCGAAGCGAACGATCGTCGAGGCAATCGGCCGCCTCGAGCCGCGCGACCGGTTCAGCATCGTCGCCTACGACGACCGGGTCGACGTCGTCGTCGGGTCGAGCGCGGCGACAGCTGACGCGAAGGCCGTTGCCCTGGACCACCTCCGGCTGATCGACGCCCGCGGCAGCACCAACCTGTCAGGCGGGTGGCTGCGCGGTGCCGAGCAAGTGGCGACGGACCAGCTCGCCGACGGCGTGAACCGGGTCCTGCTCCTGACCGACGGACTCGCGAACCAGGGGATCGTCGATGGGACCGAGATCGCGACCCATGCCGCGGCGCTCCGGGCGCGCGGCGTTTCGACCACGACGTTCGGTCTCGGCGCCGACTTCGATGAGGTCCTGCTCCAGGGCATGGCCGATGCCGGCGGCGGGCACTTCTACTTCGTCCGCGATGCGGCCACGATCCGCGACCACATCGCGAGCGAGGTCGGCGAGACCCTCGAGGTCGTGGCCCGCGACGTGGAGCTCGAGATCGTCGTCGCCGAGGGCGTTCAGGTTGAGGCGCTCTCGCCGCAGCCGGCACGGACCCGCGGTGGCCGAACGCTCCTGGACCTGGGCGATCTCGTGTCAGAACAGGTCCTCGACCTCGTGATCCGGCTCACCTTCCCGTTCGGCGACGTCGGCCGGACGAGCGGGGCGATCCTGCGCCTGTCCGATCGGGACGGCGTTCTCGGGGCCGGCGATGGTGCCGCCGAGGACACACGCCTGACCTGGACCTGGGCGGACCACGCCGCGAACGACGCCCAGCCGCGCGACGTCGAGGTCGATCGGAGCGTCGCCACGCAATTCGCCGCGCGGGCCCGGCAGGAGGCGGTCCAGCGCAATCGGCAGGTCGACTTCGCGGGCGCCCGGCACGTGCTCGCCGCGACCGCAAAGCGGATCCGCGAGTACGCGGGGCGGGACGCCCGGATGCGCGAGATCGTCGCCGAGCTGGCCGTCGAAGGCGAGACGTTCTCGGCCCCGATGCCCTCCCTGATGCTGAAGGAAGCGCACTTCGCGAGCGCCAACCTGTCGCGGATGCGGAGCGCGGAAGGCCGGGCCCTGAAGCACCGGGAGACAACGCCGCGCTGACGACGGCTCCGATGGGCCTGCCGTACGAGCCGTGACATCGAGAACCCGGCTGGATTGCGAGCCGGAAGCGATGCTCCCGGGCCAGACTGACGCCTGAACGCGCTCCGCCGCCCCGTACGGTTCGGGCATGAAGACGAAGCACACGGTCGCGCCACGCACCGCGATCACTCCCCGACGACTCACCATCAGCGCCTCGGGCCTGCTCCTGGCGCTCGCGCTCGGCGCCTGTTCGCCGGGCGCGTCGGTCGCCCCGATCGGATCGGCCGCCCTGCCGAGCATCGACGCTTCGGCGGCCGCGAGCGCAGTCTCGGGCGCGGCCATGGCCGCCCTCGGCCAGGTGGACGCCGCGATCACGACGACCCAGACCGATGGCACCCTGACCGCCGATGAGGCCACGTCGCTGACGCAGCTGTCGGCCGGCGTCCGGACGGCGCTCACGTCCGGCGACACGACCGCGGCCCGCACCGCGATCGACAACCTGAGCGCCAAGGCCGACAGCCTCGCCTCGAAGCTCGCGGCCGGTGCCGGTCCCCAGCTGACTGCCGCGATCGCCGCGCTCAAGGCCGCCCTTCCGGCGAGCTGACCCCGCGGTCCCATTCCTCTCCAACGCAGCGGCGGTGCGGTCCTCACGGGCCCACCGCCGCTCTGCGTTCGGGGGTCAACGCCGGCTGGCAACCTCGGACGCGGCGCTCGTCGCGAACGCCCGCAGGAGGAGGGTGTGGCGGACGCCGAGCGAATCGACGATCGCGAGGGACTCGCCGTCCTGCGATTCGTGCCGGCCGGTCCGGTCGCGAACGATGAACCTGCCGCCCCTGAGCTGCCGGATCCGGACCTCGGCGCCCGACCCGCGGTCGGCGACGATGCCGGTGATGTTCCGGCCACCGGGCGTCCGAACGAACGAGATCCCGAGCGTCGACCCGTGCCCGATGTTCGCCGTGTGGATCACGTCGACGACCGCGATCACATGGCCCGTCGTCCGGCCGCGATACAGAGCGAACAGCGCCGCCGCCGTCCCGAGAACGAGGAGGGCGACGAGCCCGCCGAGGATCGGGGTCAGGATGGGATTGCACTCGAACGCCGAACCGCACGGTTTGACCGCGTTGGACAGGGGTGACGCCGCACTCATGCCGGTCTCGTTCTCGGCGAAGGCCCGGCAGACGTAGGCGACTCCATTCGTGAGGTCCCGGATCTGGGCCGTCGGGTTGTCCGGCGGGGCATCGATGCCGCCTGTGAACGTCGCCCCGCCGTCCGCTGAGCATTCGAAGTGGAACTTCGCCACGGCCGCCTTGTCGACCGTCGCGACCTTGATCGTGACTCCAGCATCTGCCGCCTCGACGGTGGGCTTGTCCGGAGCGGCCGGCAGTCCGAGCGGCGTGACCGCCGTGCCGGCGGCAGTCCACGCTCCCACTTGCGCCCCGGCGACGGTCGCGACCTCGCAGGCATATGCCAGTCCGTTCGTCAGCCCTTCGATGGTCGCCTTCGGCGTGAGCGACACGCCCTCGGTCGACTCGATCCAGTCGGACTCGCCGGTGCGACAGCGGGCGCGGTAGTCGGTGATCTTCGCGGGGGTTGCGGCAGGTGCTGCCCAGGCCACCTCGATCGTCGCGTCGCCGGCGGTGAGGCGGATGCTCCGGACGGCGGCGGGCATCGGCGGCGGCGGCGGGGTCGGTGTCGGCTCGGCGGCGGTGAACGTGCAGGTGGCGTCCTGGAGCGCGACGGCGACCGCGCTTCCGGCCTCGCCGGCGGACTCGAAGATGACCTGCGGCCAGTCGAACGTCGCGCCGCTCACGCAGGCGGGCATGGCCCGAATGACGCGCAGCGCCTCGAGCCCGCTCGCGAGCGCATCGCGTTGGGCGGGATCGAGGCCCATCCCGACCGGCAGCAGGGCGAACGGCGTCCGCGCCCCGAACAGGCGGTCGAGTGCCGGCTGGACCTGGCCGACGGGCACGCCGGCGACGTCGTGCTTGCCGTCGGTGAACAGGATCAGCGCGGGTCGCAGGGAGTCGGCGGGGAGGTGCTTCGCGGCCTGCTCCATCGCCGCCACGTAGTTCGTGTCGTTCCCGATCGACTTGGTGAGCGCAGTGGTCAATCCCTTTCGGTACGCCGCGCCGATCGCGCGCAGGCAGGCCGCGAACCTGGCCACCGACCCCGGGCTCCCGAGCAGCTTCAGGTCCGCGCACCGCGGGTAGTCCGCGGCCCGCGACGCGAACCGGACGATCGACACGGTGGTGTCGCCGGCGATCAGGTCGGCGGCGGTCGCCTCGACACGATCGGCGATCCGCTCGACCGCGGCCCCGAACCGGTTGCGGTTCGTCTTGTCCTGGAGGATCGAGGCCGAGAAGTCGAGCACGATGACGACGTCGGACGGGTCCGCGGCCGCCCTGACGCTCGGGACGAACCCGACCCCGACGACACCGGCGAGGAGCAGGGCGATCGCGATCGCGACGATCGCCCTTGCTCCCTGTTGTCGGTGTGCCATGTCCACCCCAGCGCGACGCTTCAGGCGAGGTCTCGCCCGATCCGGGGTGGAGCGTACCTCCTAGCGGCCTGGACGCACGGCCCACTGCCCGTGGCGTCCCGGGCCGGCGGCATGTCGCTCGGCCCGGGCCTTCGAGTTGCGAGCTGCGTCGAACGACGTGCTAGCAAGGAATTGCGGAGGGACGCGGACGTCCGTGGCCTGCTCGAGGTCGTAGGCGTAGCCGATCAGCTTCGGCTCGTCCCATCGACCGGCAATGAACGAGACGCCGATCGGCAGCGGCCCTGCGTACCCGGCCGGGATCGCGATGCTCGCCCAGCCGGTGATGGCCGACGGGCTCGACGACCCGACGAACATCGAGAAGTCGCCGCCGAGATCGCCATTCACCGGATCCGTCTGCCAGGCGGGACCGTTCGTCGGCGCGATGATCGCGTCGAGGTCATTCGCGGCCATCGTGTCGGTGATCGCGGCCCGGGCGATGGCGTTGGCGCTCTCCCGCGCGTCGGTGCAGGCGGGATCGGCCCGCCCGCCGGTCTCCTGGGCGAGTTCGAAGATCAGGGAGTTCCACGGACCCTCGAGCTCGGGATGCGCGGCGTTGAAGTCGATCAGGTCCTGGAGGGTCTTCGGGTACGCGGCGCCGGTGTATGCCCCGAGGTAGCCCGCGATGTCGTCCTTGAACTCGCACAGCAGCGCGGCGAACTCGGGCGCGTACGCGCCTTCGATCGGAATCCTGGTGTTGTCGACGACCGTCGCGCCCTGCGCCTCGAGGGCGGCGATCGTGGTGTTCAAGATCGCGTCGACCTCAGGGCTGATCGCGGGGTTGTAGGTGCCCTCGCGCCACACGCCGATCCGCGCGCCGTCGAGTGCGTCGGCATCGAGGAACTGCGTGTAGTCCGTATAGGCGTGGCCGGCCTGGGCGGCGGTGGCGGCATCGTTGGCATCGATGCCGGTCATCGCTCCGAGGACCACGGCGGCGTCGGTCACGTTTCGGGTCATCGGGCCGGCGGTGTCCTGCTCGGCCGTGATCGGGATGACACCCGCCCGGCTGAGCAGGCCGAGGGTCGGCTTGATTCCGACGATGCCGTTGGCGCCGGACGGGCACACGATCGAGCCGTCCGTTTCGCTCCCGACGCCGACGGTCGCGAGGTCGGCCGCGATGCCCGAGCCCGTTCCGGAGCTCGACCCGCAGGGATTGCGGTCGAGGACATACGGCATGTTCGTCTGGCCGCCGATCCCGGTCCAGCCGCTCGACGAGGGCCCGGAGCGGAAGTTCGCCCATTCCGACAGGTTCGCCTTGGCGATGATGATGGCGCCGGCGGCCTTGAGGCGCTGGACGATGAACGCGTCGGACGGCGTGCTGCCCGCGAGCGCCCACGATCCGGCGGTGGTCGCCATGCCGGTCGTGTTGACGTTGTCCTTGACGAGCACCGGGATCCCGAGCATCGGGCGGCGGTCGCCGGCACGGCGGGCGTCGTCGGCGGCGCGGGCTGCGGCCATCGCGTTCGGATTGACCAGGATGACGGCGTGGAGGATCGGGTTCAGCCGCTCGATGCGGTCGAGATAGAACTTGACGAGCCGGGCCGACGACAGACGGTGGCTGTTCATCAGGGACTGGAGCTGAGGGATCGTCGTGGCGTCGACATCGATCCCGGAGACGCGGGTGTCGGTAATCCCTGCCGCGAGCGCGGCGGGAGCCGAGATTCCGGCTACCCCGAGCAGCAAGGCCGACGCGGTCGCGAGAGCGAGGAGACGACGAACCGGGCTGTGCATCGCAAGGACCTCCACGGGAGCGGGTGGACGGGGCGCGGGGACAGGGACGGGGCGCGGGGACGCGAGGACGGGGGCGGGGACGCGACTGGGGGTCCACATCCATGAAACGCCGGGTGTCAATCCCGGTGCTCCATCCGGTTTGTACACCGGGCCCGTCTTCACTCCGTCTCGGATCTGCGAAACCGGCAGTTGAGCCGGGCCTGCGATCATAGCTCGATGCCGAACGACCGCGACCCCGCCGACCCGTGCTGAGCGCGCCGCCGCTCGGGGACCACCTCCGCCGGATGCTCGGCCCGGATGCCGAGTTCCGCGACGGCCAGCGCGAGGCGATCGAGGCGGTGATCGGCGACGGCGCGCGGGCCCTCGTCGTCCAGCGCACGGGCTGGGGCAAGAGCCTCGTGTACTGGATCGCGACCCGGGTCCGGCGCGACACGGGCCACGGTCCGACCCTGATCGTAAGCCCGCTCCTCAGCCTGATGCGCAACCAGATCGCGATGGCCGCCCGGCTGGGCCTGGAAGCCGTGACGATCAACTCGGGCAACGTCGGAGAGTGGCGCGAGATCGAGGGCCGGCTCGAGCACAATGAGATCGACGTCCTCCTGATCTCGCCGGAGCGCCTCGCGAACGAGGGCTTCGTCTCGCGCGTGCTCCCCGCGATCGAGCGGACGATCGGCCTGCTGGTGATCGACGAAGCCCACTGCATCTCCGACTGGGGCCACGACTTCCGGCCCGACTACCAGCGGATCGGGCGGCTGCTGCCAGCGCTCGGTGGGTCCGTGCCGGTCCTTGCGACAACGGCCACCGCCAACGACCGGGTCGTCGCCGACGTCGCGGCCCAGCTCGGCGAGCACGTCGCGGTGATCCGAGGCGCGCTGGCCCGGGACACGCTTCGGCTCGATGCGATCCCGCTCGCCGACCAGGCGGAACGGCTGGCCTGGCTCGCGGAGAACCTGCCCCGACTTCCGGGGAGCGGCATCGTCTACTGCCTGACCGTCGCCGACACCGAGCGCGTCGCGAACTGGCTGCGCAGCCAGGGGATCGACGCCCGCGCCTACAACGGCCCGATGGCCCAGCCCGATCGCGAGGCGCTCGAGGACGGCCTGATCGCGAACGAGATGAAGGCGCTGGTCGCGACCGTCGCCCTCGGGATGGGCTTCGACAAGCCGGATCTCGGGTTCGTCGTGCACTACCAGCGACCGGGCTCCGCGATCGCCTACTACCAGCAGGTC
>JANLYK010000364.1:0-4245 GCA_031365595.1 Chloroflexota bacterium
TGGACGCCGCTGCCCGGGGCGTGGCGGCTCTGATCGAGCGCGAGACCGAAGGCGGCCGGGCGATCCTCGTCGGTCTATCGCTCGGGGGATACGTGGCCATGGCCGTCGCGGCAGGCTGGCCGGACCGGGTCGCCGGCCTGGTGATCTCGGGCGCGACCGCGGAGCCGATCGGTGTCCGGTCGCTCGCCTATCGCGGCCTGGCCACGATCTTCCGGGTCGTGCCCGAGCCCGTCCTGGACCGGGTCAATCGCTGGTTCTTCGGCTGGCGCTTCCCGCCCGAGGTCGGCGACCCGATCCTCGCCGACGGGTTCTCGTTCCGCGGCGGCGCCGTGGCCGTCCGATCGCTCGTCGGCGAGCGGTTCCAGCCCAGGTTGGCCGCGTACCCGGGGCCCAGCCTCTTGCTCAATGGCGAGTACGACTTCTTCTTCCGGCCGCCGGAACGGTCCTTCGCCGAGGTCGCGGCCGATCCCCGCCGGCTCGTGATCCGCAAGGCCACCCACCTCACGAACCTCGACCAGCCGGCCGCGTTCAGCGCTGCCGTCCTGAGGTTCGCTCGCTCGCTCGGCTGAGTCATCCGCCGAACATGACCGGCGCGGGACCCGCCCGCGACAGGTCGATCCGAGGCCCGATGGTATCCTCGACCGACCGCCGACTCAGCCAGTGACCGAGGTTCCATGCGCGTTCGAAAGGCCGTCTTCCCCGCCGCAGGATGGGGCACCCGCTTCCTCCCGGCGACCAAGGCCCAGCCGAAGGAGATGCTGCCCCTCGTCGACAAGCCGGTGATCCAGTACGCCGTCGAGGAGGCCGTCGCGGCCGGCATCGAGCAGGTGATCATCGTCACCTCGAGCCAGAAGCGCGCGATCGAGGACCACTTCGACACCTCCTACGAGCTGGAGCACCTGCTCGAGGAGAAGGGCGACATCGAGATGCTCCGCCAGATCCGGCACATCTCGGACCTCGCCCAGGTGACCTACGTCCGCCAGAAGGAGCAGCTCGGGCTCGGGCATGCCGTCCTCGTCGCCAAGGAGATCGTCGGGCACGAGCCGTTCGCGGTGATCCTGTCCGACGACGTCGTGATCGGCGACCGGCCGTGCATCGGCCAGCTCGTCCACGCCTACAACCAGACCCACGGCTCGGTCGTCGCCGTGATGGAGGTCCCGCGCGAGGAGACGAACCGCTACGGCGTGATCGCCGGCGAGGAGGTCGAGGGCGCCCTGAACCACGGCCGGCTTCACAAGGTCAGCCGGCTGGTCGAGAAGCCGCGGCCCGAGGACGCCCCGTCGAACCTCGCGATCATCGGACGCTACATCCTGACCCCGAAGATCTTCGACAAGCTCGAGCAGACCCAGCGCGGCGCCGGCGGCGAGATCCAGCTGACCGACGCCATCGAGGCGTTGATGCAGGAGCAGGCCGTCCACGCATACGAGTTCGAGGGCACCCGCTACGACTGCGGGACGACGATGGGCTGGCTGAAGGCCTCGGTCGAGCTGGCCCTTCAGCGGCCCGAGCTCGCCCCCGAATTCCGCAGATACCTTCAGGCCCTCGAGCTCTAGGGTTCGTGGCGCGAGCGGCCCAGATCGGAGTTTGATGCCGTCGGCGCATCAACTCCGAACGAATGAGCTCGACCGAATCCCCCGATCGGCCGAATTCGTCCAACGGGGCACATCGGCACGCTGGTTCATCGCGATCTGATCCGTGTGAGGTATCAGCGGCCGGCGGCCGGGCGTTGTGGCCGATCCCGTCGAACGGGTCGCCAGCGCGGCTTGCTCCGGCCTCGTGCGCTACGATCCGGGCGGCGCGTCACCGGACGAATCGGGTCGAGGGCGCCGCCGACGGGGTTTGCAGCGGAGGCTGACTTGGCGGAGATCGGGACGATCCTGGGCGGCCGCTACCGGCTGATGGAACTCCTCGGCCAGGGCGGGATGGCCCGGATCTACCGCGCGCACGACAACCAGCTCGACCGCCAGGTCGCAGTCAAGATCCTCCGACCCGAGTACGGCCGGGATCCCGACTTCGGGTCCCGGTTCCGCCAGGAAGCCCAGAACGCCGCGTCGCTCAACCACCCGAACATCGTGGGCGTCTACGACTACGGGCAGGACGATGCCGGCCCGTTCATCGTCATGGAGCTCGTCGAGGGCGAGGATCTGGCCTCGATCGTCAAGCGCCAGGGGGCCCTCCCGCCACGCCAGGCGGCCCGGATCGTGGCCGAGACCGCCCGCGCACTGCACGCGGCCCACCAGCGCGGGATCGTCCATCGCGACGTGAAGCCGGGCAACGTGATGATCGATCGCGACGGCAAAGTCAAGGTCGCCGACTTCGGGATCGCCCGGGCGATCGCCGAGGCCCAGATGACCCTGCCCGGGACGACGCTCGGCTCGGTCCACTACTTCAGCCCGGAGCAGGCCCGCGGCGACCAGGCGACCGCCGCGTCGGACATCTATTCGCTCGGAATCATCCTGTTCGAGCTCCTGACCGGTCGCCGGCCTTGGGAGGCGGACAGTGCCGCCGCCGTCGCGATGGCCCGCCTCGCGGGGCCGCCGCCCGACCCGGCCGCTCTCCGCTCCGGGATCCCGGCCGACCTCGTCGCCATCGACCGCAAGGCCCTCGCGACCGAGCCTGCCGACCGCTGGACCTCCGGTGCGTCGCTGGCCGCCGCACTCGAGGCGTTCCTGGCCGGGACCGCGGTGCCGGGCGTCGCAGGCGTGAGCGACGCGACGCTGGCCGGGCCGGGCGGGATCGCCGGAGCCGCGGCGCTCGGTGCCGGGGCTGCCGGGGCCGCGGGGATCGCTGGAGCCGCGACGGGTGGTCCAGGTGCCGTTCGGCCCACGTCCGCCACGGCGCGGGCCAACCCGAACGCGATCCCGTACGTTCCCGAGGCCTACGAGGACGAACCCGCCGCCAGGGCTTCCCGAGACGCCCGCGATCCCTACGGCCGGGGTGGTCGCGACGGCCGAGGTGGCCAGCCGCCGGCGCGCTCGATCGACGACGAGCCACAGGGTACGTCGCCCGCCGTGTGGGCGGCGGCGATCGTCGCCCTCCTGATCCTGGCCGCCGTGGGCTTCCTCGTGTTCCGACTCCTGTCAGGCGGGGGCGCCACGCCCGTTGCCCAGGTCACGGTCCCGAATTTCGTCAACAAGACGCTCGCCGAGGCCCAGACCCTTGCCACCCAGAACGGCATCACGGTCAACCCCGCGTCGTTCGCGCAGGCCAGCGGCGTTGCCCCGAACACCGTCCTCGAGCAGGATCCTGCCGCCGGTACGAAGATCGACCGGGGCGGCGTGGTGACCCTCAAGGTCGCGGCCGGCCAGGAGACGGTCGGGGTTCCGGACCTCCGGAACCGGACCGAGAGCGAAGCGTTCACCCTCCTCGCCGCGGCCGGTCTCGGACTAGGTCCGCGGACCGAGGCCTTCGATCCGGTCGTCCCGATCGGAAAGATCATCAGCACGAACCCGGTCGGCGGGATCGTCGTGAACAAGGGCACGCAGATCGCATACGCCCTCTCGAAGGGCCCGGAGCCGTCGCCGAGCCCATCGCCGTCGCCCTCCCCGACGCCGACCCCGACGCCCACGCCGACCCCGCCGCCGACCCCACCGCCGACACCGGAGCCGACGCCGGCCCCACTGCCGGTCAATGACTATCGATGCTTGACGGTGGTCGAAGCGAGCAATGCGATCACCGCAGACGGGTTCACGCCGAAGGTGCTCCCGGCGTCGGCACCCGAAGCGTGGTTCGTCAACGGCCAGAGCCCTGATGCCGGCAGCGCACAGGCGCCGGGTTCAACGGTCACGATCAGTGCCCAGGAGGCCAAGCCCGCCGACTGCCTATAGGGCAGCGCGCCGGCCGGGACCTCGATCGTCGGGCGCCCAGCCGACGACGGCCGGCCTCGGTCAGGCGCCGACGTAGGCCGCGAGGTGCTCGCCGGTGAGGGTGGAGCGCGCCGCGACGAGGTCGGCGGGTGGGCCTTCGAACACGATCCGGCCCCCGTCGTGGCCGGCTCCCGGGCCAAGGTCGATGATCCAGTCGGCGTGGGCCATGACCGCCTGGTGGTGCTCGATGACGATGACCGACTTGCCCGAGTCGACGATCCGGTCGAGCAGGCTGAGAAGCTGCTCGACATCGGCGAGGTGGAGCCCGGCGGTCGGCTCGTCGAGGATGTAGACGTCGCCCTTGTCGGCCATCTGGGCGGCCAGCTTGAGCCGCTGGCGCTCGCCGCCGGACAGCGTCGGGAGCGGCTGACCCAGACGG
>JANLYK010000366.1:0-1948 GCA_031365595.1 Chloroflexota bacterium
CGCCACCAGATGAAGATGACGACGAGAGCGACCACCGCGAGGGCGATCGCCAGGTCGAACGGCTGGAGGGCGTGGCGGATCTGCTCCCAGTTGGCACCGAGCACCGTCCCGGCGTAGACGAGGAGGGTGGACCACAGGAAGGCCCCGGCCGTGGAATAGACCACGAAGCGCCCCACGGGCATGCGCGCAACGCCCGCGGGGAAGCTGATGAAGGTCCGGACGACCGGCAGGAGGCGGCTGAAGAACGCGGTCGCCGAGCCGTACTTCTCGAAGAACCGGTCGGCGAGCTCGATCTCGTGCTGGCGGATCAGCAGGTACTTGCCGTAACGCTCAAGGAACGGCCGCCCGCCCCAGGCGCCGATTGCGTACGCGATCAACGAGCCGATCGTGTTCCCGATCGTGGCCGCGACGACGACGATCCAGAAGCCCCACGGCCCGTTCGTGAGCGGCTCGACCTTGGATGGATCGGACACGAGGAAGCCAGCGAACGGCAGGATCAGCTCCGAGGGGAGCGGGACCATCGCGGACTCGATGGCCATCGCGATCAGGACCCCGAGGTATCCGACCGACCCGTACAGGCCGTCGAGGAACGGGATGACGATCTGGTCGATGAAGGCGAGCATGGGGAGTCGGCAACCTCTGCAATGAGTTGGTCTTGGACCACCGGCCAGGGTGGAACTCGGCACGTCGAGCTCCCGCGAGGCATCGCGACCCGCTGGCCCGAGGTTACGGCTCGAGAATAGCCGACTATCCTCCGACCGTGACCCATTCGCGGCTGCCCGACGATCCCTCCGACGACACCCCGGCCATCAACCTGACCGGGGCCGACCTCTCGATTGCCGATGTCGAGGCCGTCGCCCGGCACGGCCGCGGCGCGACGCTGGACGACGCAGCCCGTGGGCGGATGCAGGAATCGCGCGACCTGATCGAGCGCCTCGTCGCCGCCGGCGAGGTCGTGTACGGGGTGACGACGGGATTCGGGGCCCTCGCGACCCGGTTCATCGCCCCGGCCGACGCCGAGCGCCTCCAGGTGAACCTGCTCATGAGCCATGCGGCAGGTGTCGGCGCGCCGCTCGACACCGAGATCGTCCGGGCGATGCTCCTCCTCCGGGCGAACACGCTCGCCCTTGGCCACAGCGGCTGCCGGCCCGAGCTCGTCGACCGACTGCTCGCGCTGCTCTCGCTGGGAATTCATCCGGTCGTGCCGGCGCAGGGATCGGTCGGGGCATCGGGCGACCTCGCCCCGCTCGCCCACCTCGCGTTGCCCCTGATCGGGCGGGGTGAGGTGGAGTTCCAGGGCGCGGTGCGGCCCGCCGCGGACGTGCACCGGGCGGTCGGATTGGAGCCCCTGACGCTCAAGGCCAAGGAGGGACTGGCGCTCCTCAACGGCACGCAGCTCATGACCGCGATCGGGGCGTTGCTGCTCGCGGACGCGGATCGGCTGGGAGCCACGGCGAGTGTCGCGGCGGCGCTCAGCGTCGAGGCGCTGCTCGGGACGGACGTGGCGTTCTCGGCCGCCTACCAGCTCGCCCGGCCGCATCCGGGTCAGATCGCCGTCGCCGCCGAGCTGCGCCATCTCCTGCGCGGCTCGACGATCCAGACCGGTCATCACGCCCAGGCTCACAAGGTCCAGGACCCGTACTCGCTGCGCTGCGTGCCCCAGGTCCACGGCGCTGTTCGGGACGCGCTCGACCACCTCCGGCGCGTCCTCGACATCGAGATGAACAGCGCGACCGACAATCCGCTCGTGTTTCCGGAGGGCGGCGTCGCGTCCGAGGACGCCCTCGCGACCGGTGGCGGCCGGGTCATCAGCGGTGGCAACTTCCACGGCGAGCCGGTTGCGCTGGCCCTCGACTTCGCGAAGATCGCGATCGCCGAGCTCGGCGCGATCAGCGAGCGGCGCACCGCGCTGTTACTCGATCCACACCTGAACGGCGGCCTGCCCGCC
>JANLYK010000435.1:0-1582 GCA_031365595.1 Chloroflexota bacterium
TGCCGGCGGACCTCGCTGAAGTCGGCGAAGTAGTCCCCGGCGCCCGTCCGGCGCCCCGTCCGCCCCGACGCCCGGCCCACGTGGTGCCGGGCGTTCGTGCGTCCGGCTTGCGCCGCGCAATGTGCCTCACCCCGCGCGGCCCGACCTGGCCAAACAATCATGGGTGGACTGTTAGGCGTGTCGCGCCCTTGTCGGGGGCCGGAATTAGTCAGCGAAGGCTAACTGAGGCCCTCATCAGGCGCAGTCAGAGCTCCAGACCTGACCCAAGAGTCCCTGCATGACCTATTTGGCCAAGTTCTCTCGCTGCGGCGCCGGGCAGCGCGCCGCGACGCGCGACATTCAGCGGTCCGCGGTGTCGAGCCAGATCGTGAACGGCCCGTCGTTCACCAGTTCGACCTCCATCACCGCGCCGAACCGGCCGGTCGCGACCGTCACGCCGAGGGTTCGGAGCGCCTCGCCGACGCGCAGGTAGAGCCCCTCGGCCAGTTCCGGCGGCGCCGCCCCGGTGAACCCCGGCCGGCGGCCCCGGCGCGTGTCGGCGTAGAGCGTGAACTGGCTCACCAGCAGGACCGCGCCGCCAACGTCCATCAGCGCCAGGTTCGTCCGGCCTGCCTCGTCATCGAAGATCCGAAGCTCGGTCACGCGCCGGGCGAGCCCATCAGCCACGGCCTCGTCATCGTCGGGCCCGACACCGAGGAGGACGACGAGCCCGGCGCCGACCTCCCCGACGACCGCGCCCCCGACGCGGACACGTGCACCGCTCGTGCGCTGGAGGAGGGCCCTCACGGAGGCGCAGGGACGAGCGTCTCGGGCGGCTTGATCCCGTGCTTCGCGATGTAGTCGGTCCGCCACGCCTCGGCCTCCGCGGCGTAACGCTCCCGGTCGGCCGTGTGACGCTCGATCGTCAGCGCCTCGACCGACGCCGGAACGAGCATGTCGTAGTCGCGCACGCCGTCGGGGTTGAAGTCACCGTTGCCACGCAACGGCAGGACCGGGATCCCGCCGACCTCGATCTCGGCCATGAACCGGAGCGCGAGGTGCTTGGGCAGCTGGGCGAAGACGACCATCGAGTCGCGCGGGATCGGCGGCTTGCCGTTGTTCAGGCGGTACTGGTAGCCCTCGTCGGCAAGGGCCCGGACGAGCCGGATCTCGCGGCCCATGTTCCGGCCTTTGCGCCAGAGGACGGACCCGACGACGAGGATGTCGACCGCGAGGCCGCCCACGAACTCGGCCGACTCGCGGTTCACGCCGCCGTCGACGTGGACCTCGCCGTCGGCGGGGGCGTGAGCGAGGTAGTCGCGGGCAGCGAGGATCTTCTCCGCGGCGACATCACGCATGAACGACTGCCCGCCGAACCCGGGCTCGACGGTCATGACCAGGAGGATGTCGAACAAGCCACGGTACGGATCGAGCGCGGACAGGGGCGTGCCCGGCTTGACCGACAGCCCGGGCGCGCGGCCGGCCGCCCGGATCCTGCGCAGCGTGGGCTCGACCTGGGCGGGATCGACCTCGACATGGAACGTGACGGAGTCGCAGCCGGCATCGAGGAACTCGTCCACGTACTGGAGCGGGTCGCTGATCA
>JANLYK010000465.1:0-21743 GCA_031365595.1 Chloroflexota bacterium
GTGGTCGTTCGCTGTCGGCCGGGTCGACCGCGGGCTCGGCCGCTTTCGCCTTCTTGCGCCGGACCGGCCGGGCGTCACCCGACGGCACGTCGGCGTCCGCGAGGGCCACCAGATGCGGGGCCGGGGCCGGAAGCGGCTCGGAGATTGCCGCGGCCTGGTCCGTGACGAGGTCGTCCGCGACGTCGTCCGGCTCGGTCGCGGCGCTCGCCTCCAGCTCGGCGAGGACCGCCTCCACGATCTCGCCGATCGGGGGCAGGGTCGGGGTGAGGATCGCGACCGCCTCCTCGTCGAGCGGCGCGAGCAGGGCGGCCCGCTTGCCTTTCTTCGGCTCGGCTGCGGCGACCGCCCGGAGCGCTGCCGCCAGCTTGGATGAGTCGGCAGGCTCGAGGCCCGGATCGCCAGCGAGGACGGCGTCGATCGCCGCCAGGCCCGCTTCGTCGCCGCTCATCAGCTCGACCTCGAGCTCGACGAACCGGCCGACGACCCGGCTCCGGCTCACCGCGTCGACCTCGTCAAGGCTCAGCTCGACCTTCGTCCCGTCCAGCTCGAGAATCCGCTTCCGTCGGAGTTGGCGGATCGTGACGACCTCGACGAGCGGCGCGTCGCCGCACTGCTCGAGGAGGAGCGACCGCGCATCGGACGGCGGCCAGTCGCGTGGGTGGGCGGTTCGGTCGGCCGGACCCTCGAGCTCTTCGCGCCGGTGGACGTTGCTCGTGCCGACCCGCCGGGCCGACGACTTGACGGCGATGATCGTGTGCTTGGCGGTCTGGCGCAGGCGAGCGGCGAACCCGGCCCGGGCCATGGCCCCGTCGGCCGTGTCGATGTAGCGATCCTCCACCTGCGTGGAGCGAACCGCCGACGCCGGACGGAAGCCCGCGAGCTGATCGGCCGCGAGATAGCGATCGCCGGCGGTCGGGTCGACGACCCGGTACTTCAGCTCGATCTCGATCGGCTTGCCGGAAGCGCTCGTCGTCGTCATGCCCGGGGATCCAGCGAGCCGACGCCGGCTCGCGGGCGATGCGGCGTCGTGGCCACGGTCACCGAGGCCAGGGCGCGGGCCTTGAGCTCCTCGTGGGTGTCGCACGTGCCGGGCCGGCCGAGCACGTCCTCGACCCGTCGCCAGCCGCCGTCCGACCCGAGCTCCCACGACCGCCGGTCGTCGGACAGCATCACGTCGATGATCTCGGCGATCCGGGCCCGCGCATCGTGATCCTCGACCGGGACCATCGCCTCGACGCGCCGGTCGAGGTTGCGATCCATCAGGTCGGCCGAACCCATGTACCACTCGGCCTGGCCGCCGTTCTCGAAGCCCCAGATCCGGGAGTGCTCGAGAAACTCGCCGACGATCGAGCGGACCGTGATCCCGGTCGAGACGCCCTTGATGCCGGGCAGGAGCGAGCACGCCGCGCGGGCGATCACGTCGACCCGGACGCCACGCTGCGACGCGCGATAGAGGGCCTCGATCGACGGCTGGTCCACGAGGGCGTTGAGCTTGATGACGATCCGCGCCTCGTGGCCCAGGGCGGCGTGGTCGATCTCGCGCTGGACGAGCTCGAGGAACCGTGAGCGCAGGCTGTGCGGCGCGACCAGCAGCCGGCGGAACGTGCGCTGGCGGGACAGGCCGGTCAGGACGTTGAACAGGTCGGTCACGTCGGCGCCGAGCTCGGGCCGGCAGCTGAGCAGGCCCAGGTCCGTGTACAGCCGGGCGGTCCGGTGGTTGTAGTTGCCGGTCCCGATGTGGACGTAACGACGCAGCCCGGAGCCCTCGCGGCGGACCACGAGGCACGTCTTCGAATGGGTCTTGAGCCCGACCAGGCCGTACACGACGTGGGCGCCGGCCTGCTCCAGCTTGCGCGCCCAGACGATGTTCGCCTCCTCGTCGAAGCGGGCCTTGATCTCGACGAGGACCACGACCTGCTTGCCACGCTCGGCGGCCCGGATCAGGTCGCGCACGATCGGTGAGTCGCCCGACGTCCGGTACAGGGTCATCTTGATCGTGAGGACCTCGGGATCGTCAACTGCCTGGCCGATGAACCGCTCGACCGAGGTCGCGAAGCTCTCGTACGGGTGATGGACGAGGATGTCGCCGGCCCGGATCGCCGCGAGCGCATCGGCCGGCTCGTCCTCGTCGGGCGGGACGAGGCGGGGCGGCGTGACCGGCGTCCACGGGGCGCTCTTGAGATCCGGCCGCTCCAGCTCGACGATGTCGCGGAGGCCGGTCAGGTCGAGCATGCCCTTGATCTCGTAGGCGTCGTCGTCGCGCAACCCGAGGCCGCGCAGCAGGATCGCCCGGGTTGCCGCCGGCATCGAGCGCTCGACCTCGAGCCGGACCGCCTCGCCGAAGCGTCGCCGCCGGAGCTCCTCCTCGATCGCCATGAGGAGGTCGTCGGCCTCGTCCTCCTCGATCGCGAGATCGGCGTTGCGGGTGACCCGGAACAGGTGGTGCTCGACCACCTCCATGCCGCTGAAGAGCAGGTCGAGGTTGGCCTCGATGATCTGGTCGAGGAGAACGAAGCGGTGGGGCTCGACTTCGTAGAGGCGAGGCAGGATCTGGGGCACCTTGACCCGGGCGAAGTGGTTCTCGCCGGTCTCAGGATCCACCAGCCCGACCGCGATCGACAGGCTCAAGGTCGAGATGTACGGGAAGGGGTGTCCGGGATCGACCGCGAGCGGCGTCAGGACCGGATAGATCTCGTCGATGAAGCGCTGCCGGAGGAGCGCGTGGTGCTCGGCCACGGCGCCGTACTTGACGACCTCGATTCCGTGACCGGCGAGGCCCTTGCGGATGTCCGCCCAGGCGGCGCTGTGCTCGGCGACGAGCTCGAGGATGCGGGCGCGGGCGGCCGCGATCTGCTCGGCAGCCGTTCGGTCGTCGGGGGCCTTCGCGGTCGAACCGGTGACGACCTGCTGGCGAAGGCCGGCGATCCGGACCTGGAAGAACTCGTCGAGGTTGCTCGCGAAGATGGTCAGGAAGCGGACCCGCTCGATCAGCGGGTTGCGCTCGTCGTGGGCCTCGTGCAGGACGCGGGCATTGAACTCGAGCCACGACAGCTCGCGGTTGATGTACGGGTTGGCCTGCCGCGCGCCACGCGCTCGACCGTTCGAGCTCGACTTCTTCGACGCGGACGCGGTTCCGGGCGTGGCCGAGCGAGCCGACCCGGGTCGTCGGGTGGTCGACGTGGCGGAGGTCGCTCTGACGGTGTCCGTCATGGCTGGCCCGGACGCCTCACGCGTCGGCGACGTAGCGCCGCTCGCCCGTCCGGCCGTCGACGAAGACGCGCATGGTCGTGTTCGTGGTCGGGTCCACGAAGGTCTCGGCCGTCGACTGGAAGCGCGGCTCGAGCTCGCGGGTTGGTTCGCCGCCGCCGGGTCCGGCCGCCTCGAACGAGGTTTCGGCGGCCTCCGAGCGGTACCGGTTGCGCTCGACGGCGAGGGCGACGAGGGCGACCACGCCGGCGATGACGAGCCACAGGCCCGACACGCCGAACGATCCACCGATGGCGATCGCGCCGAGCCCGCCGAGGAGCATGAGGGTCGCAACGACGGCGATCGCCAGTCGGGTGCCCGCGGTCAGCATGGCCGGTTAGTCCTCGGGGGTAGACCGGGCGCCGGCATCGGGCTCGACGACGACGGCTGTGCCGTAGGCCACGATCTCGGTCATCGTCGTCGCCATCTCGGAGCTGTCGAAGCGCATCGAGATCACCGCGTTCGCGCCCATCAGGGTCGCGTTCTTGACGAGTCGGTCGAGCGCCTGGCGGCGGGTGTCCTCGAGGAGCGAGGTGTACTCCTTGATCTCGCCGCCGCCGATCGAACGCAGGCTTGCGATCAGGTTGCCCGACAGGCCACGGCTGCGGACGACGAGGCCGAAGACCTGGCCCTTGGTCTCGACGACCCGATGGCCTGCGATGGACGGCGTGGTGGCGACGATCATGCGATCTCCTTCAAGCGTGGACGTGATCGGCCCGCCGAGCCGCGCAGACGGGGCACGGGCAGCGGTCGCGGAGCAGGCTGTAGGTGTAGAAGCCGGTCGAGTGGCCGTCACCCCAATGCGGCGAGACGGCGTAGTTCCCGACGAGGTGGATGTCGGTCATCCTGGTCTGCTCGTCGGTCAGGGTCGGGGCACTGTCGAGCCAGCCCGGCAGACCTGCCTCGCCCCGGCAGTAGGCGCACGGGCACAGCCAGCGCAGGGCGGTGAAGTCGTAGACCGTGGCGTGGCCGTCGGCCCAGTCGATCGCGAGGGTTCGCGCGGACCGCTCAGCGTGGATCTTGAGGGGCGCGGTCGGGGAGCCGGTGGGCGGCGCACCGGCCTGGCCCACGCTCGAATCAGGGGAAACCCGGGTATCGGTCACGGGGCCATCATCGCACCTCCCGGGACCATCGTCCGGGCGCGGCTCGGTTCGGGTCCGGCTATGCTCGGCCGGTGAGCCTCCTCGTCGACGACCTTCACAAGACGTTCGGGCGCGTCGTGGCCCTCGACGGACTGACCTTCGAGGTCCCGCGCGGCCAGATCTTTGGCTTTCTCGGGGCGACCGGCGCGGGCAAGACGACGACGATGCGGATCGCGATCGGGGTGCTTGCCGCGAATGCCGGCCGGGTCGTGTGGGCCGGCACGGACACGCGGACCCTGTCGCGGGCGACGTGGGGTTATCTGCCCGAGGAGCGCGGTCTCTACCCGCGGATGGTCGTCCTCGACCAGCTCGTCTTCTTCGCCTCGCTCCACGGCGTCCCGCGCGATATCGCCCGGCGTGATGCGTTGGCCTGGCTGCACCGGCTCCGGGTCACGGACCTTGCCGAACGCAAGGCCGAGGAGCTCAGCAAGGGCAATCAGCAGAAGATCCAGCTGATCTCCGCGATCCTTCACAATCCGCCCGTCCTGTTGATGGACGAGCCGTTCACGGGCCTCGACCCGGTCAACGTTGCGCTCCTGCGGGAGGCGTTCCTCGAGCTCCGCGATGAGGGCCGGACACTGATCTTCTCGACCCACCAGATGGAGACGGTCGAGGCGATGTGCGAGTCGATCGCCATCGTGGACAAGGGTCGGGTCGTGGTCGGCGGACCGCTTCGCGAGGTCAAGCGCAGGAGCGGTCGGCGGATGGTCCACCTGTCGGTCGACGGTGACCACCGGCTTGCCTGGCTGGCCTCCGTGCCGGGGGCGCGGATCCTCCGGCCGGGGATCGACCGGACCGAGATCGAGATCGACGACGGGACCGAACCCGACGCGATCCTTGCCGCGGCGATCGGGGCCGGTGCGCGGGTCACTCACTTTGAGGTTGCCGAACCCTCGCTCGAGCAGATCTTCATCGACCACGTGGGCCGGGCGCCCGACGAGGACAGCCGCCTCGCCGAGCCGGACAGCGCCGAGGACGCGGCATGACGGATCACCAGTCGGAGTCGCCGGCCGTGCGCCGCGAGCCGATGTTCCCGAACACGACCCACGTCGCGCGGCGCGAGTACGGCGAGCTCGTCCGGTCGCGCCTCTTCCATGTCTCGACGATCGTGCTGATCGTCCTCGCGGTCTTCGTGGCGCTCCTCCCGATCGCGATCCGGATCGTTCAGCGCGGGGCGAGCGCCCAGATCGCGGTGGTCGCCTCGACCAGCGAGCTGGCGTCGAACACCCGGAACGTCCTCGACGGGCTCCTGAACAGCCAGGGCGGAACGACGTACGAGGTCGTGATCGAATCGAACGAGGCCGACGCAATTCAGGCCGTGGACGACCAGCGGGTCGACGCCGTCGTGGTCGCGACGCGGGCCGCCGACGGCCGGCTTTCCTTCCAGGTCCACAGCGGCGAGACGGTCGGGGACGGGACGATCCAGCTCCTGAACTTTGGCGTGCTGTCCGTGGGGATCCTCGACTTCGCCTCGCGCAACCCGGTCAATGGGTTCCAGGTGCCATCATTCGACGTGTTCCGGGGCGTGGGCACAGGCTCCGGTTCGGCGGCGATCCCGTACGACCCGGGGGTCTACGCCAGCCGGTTGATCGTCGGCGCGGTGTTCGGCGTCCTGATCTTCATCACGATCGTGATCTACGGAATGTGGGTCGCGGCCGGGGTCGTGGCCGAGAAGTCGAGCCGGGTGATGGAGCTCCTCGTGAGCGCCGCCTCGCCGCGTCAACTCGTCGTCGGAAAGGCGCTCGGGATCGGGTTGGCCGGCGCGACCCAGTACGTGCTCGTCCTCACCCCGGCGATCCTGACGCTGCTCGTGGAGGACCGGATCGCGACGGCGATTCTCGGCCCGGCGGCCGGGATCGCGCCATCGCTCCAGGCGTTGTCGCCGACCCTGTTGCTGGCGTTCGGGGTGTACTACACGCTCGGGTTCGCGCTGTACTCGCTCATCTATGCCGCGGCCGGGTCCCTCGTGAGCCGGCCCGAGGACCTCCAGATCATCGCCCTGCCGCTGTCGCTCCTGGCGATCGTCGGCTATCTGCAGGCGATCCTGGCCCTGTCGGGCGGAATCACCGGGTTCATCCGGTTCGCGTCGCTCGTGCCATTCTGGAGCCCGTTCGTGATGCTGACCCGACTGTCGGTCGGGCGGGTGGATCCGCTCGAGCTCGTCGTCTCGATCTCACTCCTGCTCGTGACGATCCTCGTGGTGGGGGTCGTCGCGATCCGGATCTACGGGGCGGGCGTCCTGCTCTACGGGCAGCGACCCGGGCTGCGGGCATACATCGCCGCCGCTCGCCACGGGTAGAACTCCGCAGGGAGCCGGGCGACCCGCAGGGCTGGGCACGCGAGGATCCTCATCGGATGAGCGTACGGGACGAATGTGCCGGTCGATGCCCGCGGTCCGTGCCAATCCGCCTCGCCGGGTGACCGCCAACGACGAATTCGGGGCCGGAACGGCCGTGGAGGGACGATCGATCGGTCGATCGTGTCGGATACGGTCGCGGGATGAGCGCCCGGTGGCAGGCTGGGAGCGCTACTCGTCGAAGAGCAGGGGCAGCCGGCTGATGAGAGCCAGGACCGGCGCCGCCGCCGTCGGCGCGTGGGCCTGTTGATCTTCGAGGGCCAGCGTGGCCTGCGCCGGGCGGGCCGCCGGATCCTCGGCGGCCACCGCGATGAACCGCCATAGCCGCGACGTGACGCCGGGCAGGTAGGGGCTCGTCCGCTCCCGGGCAAGGACGCCGCCGATGCCCTGCGCCGTCGCGGCATCGTGAAGGGCCCGGCCCTCGGTGGCAATGGCCGGCACAGCGACGACCTCGTCGCCGGGGTGGAGGATCTTCTTGAGCAGCTCGCGCCGGCGGTGGAGGGGCGTCGTCAGGAGCGATCGGCCGTCGATGTGAAGCAGGTCGAAAGCAAGGAACGCGACGGCCCGGCCCGGTCGACCCGCGATCCGGTGCTCGAGCTCCGCGTTGTCGGCCCGACCGGCGTCATCGACCGCGACGAGCTCGCCGTCCAGGATTGCGGCTCGCGCATCGATCCGGACGGCCATTCCCGCGAGCTCCGGGAGTGACTCCCCGACGTTCCGGCCGCCACCGTCGACAATCCGGACCTTGCCGGTGCCGGGGGCATCGGCCGGCCCGATGAAAGCCAACGCCCGAAGGCCGCCCCACGCCGGCTCGAACAGGTGCGCCGCCGAATCGAAGGGCTCGCCGGCCGGTCGGGGAAGCATCGGCCGCAGGCCGTCGGGCAGGTTCGGGAGCGTCGCGATCTCCGGCTCGAGCCGCAGCGACAGCTGGTCGCGCATCGTCGGCCGATAGTAGCGCTAGACTCGGCCGCGAACCCCGCCCAACACGCCCGACACCGATCGGGCGCCCGGAGGCTGCCGTTTCGTGACCCGTTCGTTCCGCCCTGATGACCTCTACGCGTTCCGGGTCGCGACCGACCCGCACCTGTCGCCCGATGGGTCGCTCGTCGTGTTCACGGTGCAGACCGTCGCTCCCGCCAAGGACGGCTATCGTCATGCGCTCTGGGCGGTCGAGACCGACGGCGATGGCCGCGCCCGTCGGCTCACGATCGGCGCCCGCCACGATCGCCACCCGCGGTTCGCGCCGGACGGTCGATCGCTTGCATTCCTGTCCGATCGCCGGCTTCACCTCGAGGAGGAGCCCACTGCGGGTGAGGCCAGGGACCGCGAGGACGGCACCCAGATTCACGTGCTGCCACTCGACGCGGGCGAGGCGCGCCGGGTCACGGACCTGCCCCGCGGCGTGGACGATTTCTGGTGGTCGCCGGACGGAGCGCGGCTCCTCGTCCGGACGGCGTCCCGCGGTGCGACGAAGACCGAGGACCGGCGCAGGCGGGGCAAGGCCGACAAGCCAAAGCCAGGCGAGCCGCCCGAGTCCGACTACACCTTCATCGACCGGCTCGGCTACCAGCACAACGGCAAGGGCTTCATCGCCCACCTGACCGGCCAGCTCTGGGTGGTCGACATCGAGACCGGTGAGGCACACCGGCTGACCGACGAGCCGGCCGGCGTCGGCGATGCGGCCTGGTCTCCCGATGGAACCGAGGTCGCGTACACCGCGAACCTGCGCCGGGACCACGACCTCGAACCGCGAGCCCACCTGATCGTTGTCGACGTCGAGACTGGGCGGTCGCGCCGCTTGACCGGCGATCTCGCGACCTTTGACGCCCCGGTCTGGCTGCCCGACGGCCGGACGATCGCCGCGATCGGCGGATACCTGCCGGACAACTTCTACACCGCCGACGTGTGGCTGATCGCCGCCGATGGATCCGACGCCGGGACCCGCGCCGGCGGGCGCAACCTGACCGCCCGCCACGACCTGATGCTCGCGACGTCGATGAACAGCGACATCGTGCCCGGCGAGGCCGCCCGGCTGGTGGTCTCGGGCCACGGGCGATGGGTCACGTTCCAGGCGCCGATCGACGGGAGCATGGAGCTCTGGCGGATCGCCACTGACGACGGCGCGGTGGAGCGCCTGACCGAGGGCCGCCACTCCGTCTCGTCGTTCGACCAGGTCGAGCTTGGGCGAGGCCGGTCGCGGACGGCGTGGCTGCGCTCGTCGCCGACGGAGCTGAGCGACGTGTGGGTTCGCGACGGCGCGATCGGTGCCCCGCGCCGGCTGACCGACCTGAACGGGCATGTCCTGCGCGAGGTCGAGCTCGTCGAGCCGGTCGAGCGCTGGGCGGAGGTCGACGGGCGACGGATCCAGGGCTGGTACCTCCGGCCGGCGTCGACCGCCGGCGGAGCGGCGCCCGCCCGGGGAGCGGCGTCGCCCGCTGCCAGCGGACCGGCGCCTCTCGTGACCCAGATCCACGGCGGCCCGCACACCCTGTACGGCTGGTCGCCGATGCTCGAGTTCCAGCTCCTCGCCGCGACCGGCATGGGCGTCTTCTATTCGAATCCGCGCGGTTCCGAGGGCTACGGCCGCGAGTTCAACGAGGCGAACGTCCGCGACTGGGGTCCTGGCCCGATGCGCGACGTCCTCGCCGGCGTCGACGCGCTCGTTGCCGACGGTCTCGCCGACCCGGATCGGCTCGGGCTCACCGGCGGCTCGTACGGCGGGTATCTGACGAACTGGATCGTCGGGCACGATCAGCGGTTCGCCGCGGCGATGACCTGCCGGTCGGTCTCGGACATGAGTCTGCTGTTCCTGACCGGCGACATCGCGAGCGGGTTCTGGCCCCGCTTCGAGTTCGAGGCATTGCCCTGGGAGGACGCGGCCTATTTCCGCGAGATCTCGCCGATCACCTACGCCGACGCGATCCGGACGCCGCTCCTGATCCAGCACAGCGAGAAGGACATCCGGACGACGATCGCCCAGGCCGAGTCGCTGTTCACGGTCCTGCGCTCGAAGAAGCGGCCGGTCCGGCTCCTCCGTGTTCCGGAGGAGACCCACGAGCTGACCCGGTCCGGGACCCCGTTCCGGCGGCTCGAGAACCTCAACGTCGTGCGCGACTGGTTCCGCCACTACCTGGTCGAGGGCAAGCGCGGCCTTCCGCCCTTGCCGAAGATCCGGGCCGGCCGTTAGGCCCGATCGACGCGGAATCGCCGCCGCCCGAGCGCCAGCCCGGCGAGCCCGGCCAAGACCAGCCCGATCCCGATCGGCGCGTCCGAGCCAGGGGAAACGGCGCCACGCGCATCGATGGCGTCCGTCGGGGGAGGACTGCTCGACGCGGCCGTCACCACGAGCGTCGCGGTCATCGTCGGGTGAATCCGGCAGTGGTAGGCGAACGTGCCCGCCGTCGTGAGTGCCACAGCCTTCGAGGAGCCACCCGCGATCGTGCCCGTGTCGAACGCCCCGTCGTCAGCGGTCGCGGTGTGGCCCTGGGCATCAGCGTTCGCCCAGGTCACGGTGTCACCGACCGAGACCGTGAGCTCGCGCGGCGAGAAGGCAAAGCCGGAGATGTCGACCGTCTGATCGGCCGCAAGGACCGTCGCCCCGCCGGCCAGCATCGCGGCGACCAGCAGCGCGGCGGCCGCGCCACTGCTCGCCGCGACCCGGAAGAACCGTCGCCCCATCGATCGCCTGGTCATCGCCGTCGCCCTCCTCCGTGCCTCCCTGGACACCGAAGGCTACGTCGCACCGGACGCTTCGGTTCTCGCCTGCCCGACCTACGGGACCCCGCCGGACCCCGGTGTATCCTCAGCGTCCCATGGCCACCTCGACCCGCCCCGACACGCTCTCCCGCGAACGCGCCCACGAGCTCGTCCGCTCGTGGGACGGACGCCCGGGTGCCCTCGGCAGCCTCCTCGGCCGGGTCAGCAGCGTCGACCAGGTCGGCGTCGAGGAACGGGTCGACATGCTGAAGAAGCGCTCGATCAAGAAGGCCTCGAAGCTCTGGGCGCTCGATCTCGCGATCCGGATGATGGATCTCACGACGCTCGAGGGAAAGGACACCCGGGGCAAGGTCCGGGCCCTCTGCCAGAAGGCGATGACCCCCCAGCCGGGCGACCCGACGATCCCGTCCGTGGCCGCGATCTGCGTCTACCCCGCGCTCGTCGCCGACGCCAAGGAGGCCCTCGCGGGCTCGACCGTCAAGGTCGCCTCGGTCGCGACCGGCTTCCCGTCGGGCCAGACCTTCCGCGATATCAAGCTCGCCGAGACTCGGGCCGCCGCCGAGGCCGGCGCCGACGAGATCGACATGGTCATCGACCGCGGCGCCTTCCTGTCGGGCGACTACCTGTCCGTCTTCGAGGAGATCGTCGACGTCAAGGAGGCCTGCGGCGACGCCCATCTCAAGGTGATCCTCGAGACCGGCGAGCTCGAGACCTACGACAACGTCCGGCGCGCGTCCGTGCTCGCGATGGCCGCCGGCGCCGACTTCATCAAGACCTCGACCGGCAAGGTCGTGCCGGCGGCGACGCTGCCGGTGACCCTCGTGATGCTCGAGGCGATCCGCGACTTCGAGCGCCAGACCGGGCGCCAGGTCGGGATGAAGCCGGCCGGCGGGATCCGCGTCGCCAAGGAGGCCATCCAGTACCTCGTGGTCCTGTACGAGACGCTCGGGCCGCGCTGGATGACGCCCGACTGGTTCCGGTTCGGAGCGTCGTCGCTCCTGAACGATGTCCTGATGCAGATCGAGAAGGAGCGGACGGGCCGCTACCAGGGACCGGACCACTTCACCCTCGACTGAGCGCAGGCGTGCGAGGAGGGGACCATGACCACGAGCCCGCATCCGCGACCGTTCCCGGTACCGATCGCCCCGCCGCCGATTCCGGGACTCGTGTTCCGCTACCTGGCCGGCCCCGAGGACTATCCCGGGATGAACGACGCGGCCAACGCCAGCCGGATGGCCGACGGCGACGACTTCATCACGCCGCTCGAGGGCTTCGCGGATTTCTACGACCACCTCGTGAATTGCGATCGTGATCGCGACCTCCTCATCGTCGAGGTAGACGGCCGGATCGTCGGATATGGGCGGACGCCGTGGCATACGGAGGAAAGCCCCGACGGCGACGTGCGCGTCCACGAGGTGTTCTGCTTCCTCCGGCCGGACTGGCGCAGGAAGGGGATCGGCCGGGCGATGCATGCGGCATTGGCGGCCCGAGCCGCGGAGGTCAGCGCGGAGCTCCCTGCGGCCGATCGGGTCGAGTTCGAGATGAGCGGCTCGGTCGGCGGCGGCGGGGTGGACGCGCTCGCCCGCTCGTTCGACTTCACGCCGATCCGGTACGGGTTCCAGATGATCCGCCCGACCCTCGATGACCAGCCGGATGCTCAGATGCCGCCCGGTCTCGAGGTACGCGAGGTCGAGGACGGCCATCTGCGCCGGATCTGGGAGGCCGCCGACGAGGCGTTCCGTGACGGCAACGGCTACCGCCCCGGCACCGAGGACGACTACCACGTGTTCGTGGCCGATCCGATCCAGCGCGACCGATCGCTGTGGCGGGTCGCGTGGGACGGCGACGAGGTCGCTGGCCAGGTCCGCGGCTACATCAACCAGGATGCCAACGCCGCGCTCGGGACGACCCGCGGCTGGGTCGAGAACATCAGCGTCCGCCGGCCATACCGCCATCGCGGCCTGGCCCGAGCCCTGATGAACGAGACGTTCCGGGTCCTGCGGGCGCGAGGCATGACCGAAGGTGCGCTCGGCGTCGACGCAACCAACCCGACCGGCGCGCTGCGCGTGTACGAGAGCATGGGCTTCCAGCCGGTCAGCGAGTCGAGGACGTACCGCAAGCCGCTGGTCTGATCCCCCGTGTCGGCACGCGCCTCTCAGCCGAGGCGGGCGAGCCAGGCGAGGAGGGGCTTGCCGGCGGCGAGGCTGTCGGCGATGACCGCGGGCAGATCCGGCGACCGGGCGTCCGCGTCCGACAGGTTTCGGCCGAACACGACGTCCCGGAGCTTCAGGGTCTCCGCTTCGGGGTGATCGGGCGGGTAGCCGGCGGGGACGCGCTGGAGGGCGTGGCCGTGGCTGCTCAGCGCCCCGAACGTCTCGCGGAACGGGCTCGCGTCGACGAGGGCGCGGAACTCGTCGGGATCGTTCGCGACCCGCCGCCGGAACGCGTCGAGCCACGGCTTCTCCGGGCGCCAGTAGCCGCCGCCGACGTAGATCTCGCCGGGGGAGAGGTGGAAGTAGCCGCCGCTCGAGTGGACGTTCGCCGTGTGCGACCGGCCCTCGATCGCCGCCTCGTCCCCGCCGGTCCACGCAAAGCTCGCCCCGACATTCGTCTTGTACGGCGACTTGTCCTTCGCGAACCGAACGTCGCGGTAGATGCGGAACGGCGACTTGGCCGGGTCCGCGCGGAGCGGCAGCCCGCGGGCCGCGAACTCGTGGGCAAGCGCGGCGATCAGCGCCTCGAGCGGCTGCTTGAGCAGCGTCTCGTACTCGTCCTTGCGCGGCTGGAACCACGCCCGGTCGTTGTTGGCGGTGAGGTCGGCGAGGAACTGGACCGCCTCGGGGCGGAAGCCGGTGAAGGCGGCGTCGGGGGCGACGGCCATGATGTGGATCTCCTGAAGCGCGGCGGACCCGGATCCTACGCCTTGACGCTCACCCGCCGGTTGGGCCATTGGCGGCGCCGCGATCTCGCGGAGTGCAGCAGGGCTACAGCGGGATGACGGCGCCCGCACCCCCGCAAGCCCAGAGGTTGTCAGAGGTGTTGAACCAGCGGCCACCGATCCTGTAGCTGCGGTTCCAGTCGACAGCTCCCGTGTTGGACGAGCCCCAAGTGAGCGATCTGACGACGCCATGATCGTCCCGAATCGCGGCATGTCCGGCACTGTCCGGAACGATCACGCCCGTGACCCAGACCTCTACGAGGCAGTTGTCCCAGCCAAGGTCGCGTGCCATGTGCGCCATGGCCCCGGAGGGCGAGGAGTCGTGTGGCATCGGGGCCAACCCGCAGCCGGCGAGCAGGATGGCAAGGCCAAGAATGGTGATTGCCCGACGCACGGCAGCGACTCCCGATCGACGATCGTTCTGAACGCTAGCACCGGCTGACGGCGGGCGCCCGGCCCTCGACGCGCCGATCGCCGCGTCCGCGGTTAGTCGACCGCCCCGATGACCAGCCCCGCGTTCAGGCCGCCGAACCCGAACGAGGTCGACAGGATCCGGCGGTACGTGCCGGCTCGTCCCTCCTGATGCCGGAGCAGCCCGGGGAGGAGGGTTGCAATGTCCGGGTCGACCGTCTCGAGGTTCGCCGAGCCCGGCACCCAGCCGTCCCGGATCGCCAGGCCACAGATCGCGGCCTCGATCGCGCCCGACGCGCCGAGCGGATGGCCGTACAGCGCCTTCGTGCCGCTGACCGGCACGGAACCAGCCCGATCACCGAGCGCCAGCGCGATCGCCCGCGCCTCGGCGATGTCGCCGACGGGCGTCGAGCTCGCGTGGGCGCTCACCCAGTCGATCTCCTCGGGCGCGACGCCCGCGTCGGCCAGCGCTTCGACCGCGGCCCGGCCGGCCTCCCGGCCGTCGGCCCGGGGCTGGACCATGTGGAACGCATCGGACGTTGCGGCGTAGCCCATCAGCTCGGCGTACGGCTCGGCGCCGCGTGCGCGCGCCACATCCTCCGCCTCGAGCACGAGGAGCGCGGCTCCCTCGCCCATGACAAAGCCGTCGCGCTCGGCGTCGAACGGTCGGCAGGCGTGGGCCGGATCGTCGTTGTGGCGGTCGGACAGGGCCCGGATGATGTCGAACGCCCCGAACGCAAGCGAGCTCAGGGGAACCTCGGCGCCGCCGGCGATCGCGGCATCGATGTCGCCGGCCCGGATCGCGCCGAGTGCTTCGCCCAGCGCGACCGCCCCCGAGGCGCACGAGTTGGCGGTCGACAGGATCGGACCCCGGACGCCTAGGGCGATCCCGAGGTTGGCCGGCGCCGCCCCGCCGAACACTGCCAGAGCGAGGTTCGGCGCCACGGCCTTGATCCCGCGCTCGAGATAGCGCTCGTGCTGCTCCTCGGCGTAGGCGATCCCGCCGAGCGCGCTGCCGAGATAGATCCCGATCCGCTCCGGTGCGGCCGCGCCGCCCTCGCCCGGCCGGAGCCCGGCGTCCTCGAGGGCGAGCTGCCCGGTGACGAGCCCGAACTGGCTGAACCGGTCGAGCTGGCGAGCGGTCTTCGGGGGCATCCACGCGCCCGGATCGAAGTCGTCGATCTGGGCGGCGACCTGGCTCCGGAAGGGCGACGGGTCGAAGCGGTCGATCCGTTTCACGGGCGAGACGCCCGTCCGAAGCCCGGCCCGGAATGCGTCGTTGCCGGTGCCGATCGCGGTGAGCGGCCCGATCCCGGTGATCCAGACGCGGCGGTGGGTCTTCGTCATGGCAATGGGTTCGTCCGCGCGGCCGGTTCGGACTGCTCGGCCGCAACGACTGCCTCGGCGATCGCCCGGAACGTGGCCAGCGTCCGGCCCGCGATCGGCGCCGTGAACAGCCGATCGATGAGCCGCGCCCAGCCCGGGACGCGCGGCCGGAAGTCGTGCTCGATATCGACCCGGCAGCCACCGCCGGGCCGCTCGACGATCCGCCACGTGACGTCCATCCCGTTCGTCGCGTCGCCGCGGTGGGCGAAGTGGAGCGTCCGGTCCGCCGTGTCCGACCAGGTCAGCGAACGCCACGCGACAGGCAGGCCCAGCCCAAGGACGCGAATCAACGGCCGCCGGGCCACGAACCCGATCAGCAGCCGACCGCTGGCGTCCGGCGCCGCCCGGCGCGCGGCGGTGACGTAGTGCGGCAACAGGTCCGGCCAGCGTTCGACATCGCGGGCGAGCCGGAACACGAGGTCGGGCGGCGCGCCGATGTCGATCCCGATCGAACTCTTCATCGGCCAAAGCTCACGTGAGCGGCCCCGGGAGCGCCGCGCCGGGCAGGGCCAGCTCGATCGCGTGGCGGGCCACGCCTACGATCCGGAGCGCACGGAGCGCCTCGGGACCGAACCAGGCGCACGTATCGGTCGAGCCGTCGACCTCGTCGCGGAGCTCTCCGCCGGTCGGGGTGACGCGGTACAGGAAGCCGATGAAGTGCATGTCGGCGCCGCCCGCGGCGGGCGAACGCGGATACACCCGCGAGAAGATGCCGAGGACCGAGTCGATCCGGCCGGTCAGCCCGGCCTCCTCCTCGAGCTCGCGCAGGACCGCCTCGTCCGGGTGCTCGCCGAACTCGACCCCGCCGCCCGGCAGGGTCCACGCGCCGGCCTCGACCTCGTCGGCCGACAGGCGGCAGAGCAGAATCCGGCCGGCCTCGTTCAATGTCACCGCGTAGGCGCCGAGCCGGGTCCGGGTCGCCGGTCCGGCGGCCTGACCGTCGGGGCTCGCCGGGCCCAGCGGGGTCAGCCCGGATTCGGGCCGGCGATCGTCGGTCACGGGCGCAGGAGGGCCGCGAGGAAGCGCGGGTCGAAGGCGTCCGAAGCTGGAGCGAGGTCACCGATCACGCGGCCCATCGTCTCACGGACGGCCGAACGGGCCGCAAGGCGACGTGCGACGTAGTCGAAGGCGGGCGGGACGACGAGGAACGCCTGGACGAGGAGGCTGACGAAGTCCTTGGAGCGCGTCCGGCGGGCGAGCAATCGATCGTAGGCGGCGAGGGCGCCGGGATCGCCGTCGAGACACTGATCGACCGCCGCGACCGCGAGCTCGGCCGAACGGAGGGCCCGATGGAGGCCCTCGCCCGTGAACGGATCGAGGAACCCGGCGGCGTCGCCGACGAGGAGCCAGTCGCGACCCGATCGGCGCGTCACCCGCGACCCGACCGGCGCCGCGCCCGCGATCTCGTCGCAGATCCGAGGCGCCGCCCAGGGAACCGGGTCGTCCGGCGCGGCGGGGATCGCCGCCATCACGGCCCGTGCCACCGACTCCGCCCCGTCTGCTCGCAATCGCCGCCGCCACGCGCCGTCGGCCAGGACGATCCCGACATTGACCCGACCACCGGGCACGGGCGCCAACCCCACGTAGCCGCCGTCGAACACGATCATCCTCGCGTCGCGCGCGGCAGTCGGGGCGGGATCCTCGACGTGGAACGTCAGGGCCGGCCGATCGCCGAGCGGCGGCCGGCGGACGACCCCGGCGTCCCGGGCCACGACCGACCGCAGCCCGTCCGCGCCGACCACGACCCTGGCCGCAATCAGCGTCCCGTCGCCGAGCGTCGCGGTCCCGTCGTGCACGCTGCGGACGGTGACGCCGGTCCGCACGTCAACCCCGGCCGCTCGAGCGAGATCGAGCAACAACGGGTCGAGGGCGGAACGATCCAGCCCGACCGCCGCCGCCTCCAACGAGCCGTCGTCGCCGTACGTCAACCGGAACCGCGTGCCCGCCACCGTCTCCACCCGCATCGCCGGGACGCGCCGCGCGACCCGACCGAGCTCGGCGGAGGTGACGCCGAGCCGGCCGAGGGCGCCGACGGTTGCGGGCGACGTGAACACGCCGCACGCCCGCCAGCGCCACGCCGGCGCCCGCTCGATGACGACGACCCGCCGCCCGCGTCGGGCCAGCCCGATCGCGACGGCCGCTCCCGCCGGCCCGCCCCCGACGACAAGCACGTCCGCGCTCTCGGGGCGCCGAACGGTCGATCCCACGTCAGCGAGCCGCGATCGCGAGGCGATGGCCGGCGAACCCGGCGATCGTCGCGACCGGCGTGAGCCCGGCCGCCCCGAGCAGCCCGACCAGCTCCGTTCGGCTGTACGCCCTCCGGACCGACAGGGGCCCGTCGTGCCGGGTGTACCGCCCGGTCGCGAGGGTGTGGACCGCCAGCCACGTCCCGATCCATGCGAGTCGGCCGCGCACGAGGTCGTTGATCACGATCCCGTTGCGCGCGACCCGCCGGAGCTCGCACAGGAACGCGACGGCCTCGTCCGGTTCGAGGTGGTGGATCACCAGCGAGGCATGGGCGACATCGAACGCGCCGTCGGGGTAGGGGAGGCCGCGCCCGTCGGCGATCTCGAGGGTCAGGCCGGCGATCCGGTCGATCCCCGGCCGCGCCGCACGGGCCGCCGCGAGGACCTCGGCCCGGCTGTCCGTCGCGGTCACCGTGAGGCGGCGGCGGTCGCGCGCGGCGGCGGCAAGGAGCGCGATCGGGATGTCTGCCCCGCCGGTTCCGACGTCCAGGATCGTGGCCGGATTCCCGAGGGCCGCGATCGCCCGGCGCGACAGTCCGATTCCACCACTGACCCGATTGAGCCGGGCGAGGTCGCGCAGGTTGGCTACCAGGGCGGCGGGATCGTCGAGCGGCCCGTCGAGCAGCTCCACGACGCCAATCAATCGGTTCATTCGGGAAGCCTATCCGGGGTCCCGACCTGCGCGCCGAACGGGTCGCCGATGTCGGACACGGCTGGTAGGCTCCGCTCTCGTGATCGGACCTGCCGCCGCCCGACCCCCGTCCCGACCTCGCGACCAGCGTCTCGGTCGCGGCCCCGTGGCCGCCCGCGTCCTGCTCGCTTCGGTGGCCGCCCTGATCGCCCTGGTCGGCAGTGCCGGACCCGCCGCCGCGCTCGTGTCCGGCGTGAACTGGCCCGTCCAGAACCTCGGCGACCGTGGCACCGACGTCCTCACGATCCAGCGCATGCTCCGCGTCCGGCTCGCCGCGGACCCGGCCGGTTCGGCGCTCCAGGTCGACGGGCTGTTCGGAGCGACCACGGCCACGGCGGTGAAGGCCTGGCAGACGAAGCGTGGAGCAGCGCCGACCGGCATCGTGGATGGTCCCAGCTGGGCAACGCTCGTCATGCCGGTCAAGGCGGGTGACACGGGAGAAGCCGTGCTCGCCCTGCAGGTGGAGCTGCGCGAGAAGCGCCGGGCCACGATGGCCGCCGACGGCACCTTCGGCGCCACGACGACGGCCGCGGTTGTGTCTTTCCAGAAGCACATGGGCCTGACGGCAAGCGGCGTGGTCAACGCCGCGACCTGGCGAGCCCTCGTCGGTCACTTCGAGCTGCCCCGGTTCAGCGCGACCCAGCTGTGCGACTACTCGGTCGGCAACGGCACGGCGAACTGGGGGATGGCCGAGGCGATCGACACGCTCGAGGCGGTCGGTCGATCCATGGTCGCCCTGGGCTACGGCCGCGTCGCAGTCGGGGACGTGTCATTCGAGCACCCCGGCGACATCCCCGGCCACGTCAGCCACGAGCGCGGCCTGGACGTGGATGTCCGGATGCTGCGCAAGGCCAACGACCAGTGCACGTGGGGCTCGCGCTGGTTCTACACGACCTACGACCGGGCGGCGACCCGGGCGATGATCAAGAAGTTCCGGGCTCTCGCGCCCGGCCACATCAAGGTCATCTACTTCAACGATCCGGTCCTGATCCGGGAGGGCCTCACGGCGTGGTACTCAGGCCACGACGACCACGTCCACGTCCGGTTCTGCGAGAAGATCCACCCGATCGCGATGTACGACTGCTGACCCGCTGATCGGAACACCCCCCAATGGGTCCGTACACCCCCGGAAGGTACGTTCGGGGGATGGTGGCATGCGATCGGCTGTTCGATCCTCGGCAGGATCATGACAAGCCAAGCCGCCTCGGCCAATCTCAGGGTTCGCATCGCCCGGGCGGACCGCTCGGCGAAAGCGGTCCTGAGCGCTCCGTTCGTCCCGTTCGTCGTCGGAGCGGGCGGCGCGATCGGGATCTCGATGGTGGGCCTGTCGGCGCGCCACCCCGAAGCCTTCCTCGTGGGAGTCGGTCTGGCGGCGGCGTTGTCCGTCGTCGGCGTCATCGCCACTCTGATCAAGCCACCAGCGTGGTTCGGCGTCGCCAACCCGCTCGCCGCCCTCGTGATCGTCGGCATCCTTCGCTACGGATCCGGCTCGGACGAGATGGTGCTGGGCCTGCTCGTCCTCATCCCCGTCCTGTGGCTCGCGTTGTACGGGACGCGTGCGCAGCTGGGCCTCGGGCTCGTCCTCGCCGCCGTTGTTCTCGCGGCGCCCAACGTTTTCGCGGGCGGCAACGAATACGCGTTTTCCGAGTGGCGCCACGTGGCGGTCATCGTGATGCTGGCGTCGTTCGTCGGGCTCACGGTCCATGCCCTCGTCCTGGATGTGCGCAATCAGAAGACGATCGTCGCCAATCGCGAACGCGCACTCGCCGACCAGACCCTGGTGACGCGGGCGGTCGTGGACTCGGCGTTCGACGCGATCGTCACGCTCGACGCGCAAGGCCGGATCATCGAGTGGAACGGCGCTGCGGACGTCGCCTTCGGACGCGCATCGGCCGATGTGGCCGGGCTCGACTTCATCGACGAGATCGTCGGTCCGGATCGGCGCGACGCGGTCCGCAGTGGATTGGCCCGGATCGTGACTCGCGAGGGCACGGACCGGGAACGCCGATTCGAGACATCCGTCATCGGGCCGACCGGGCAGCTGACGCCGTTCGAGGTCACAACGACCACGACCCGCGGTCCGGACGGGGTCCGGATCCACGCGTTCGCGCGGGACATCTCCGGGCGCCGCCTGGCCGAGCAGGCTGCAAACCGCCACTCGGCGGACCTGAGCCGCCTCCTGAGCGTGGCCAGCCAGCTCGGCCGCTCCGACACGGGCGGACGTACGGCCATCTGCGTCGCTGCACAGGAGCTCGCCGGGGCCGACATGGCGCTGTTCTTCGAGCTGGACGCCACGCGCGAGGTCCTGACCGGGACGGGCCGGTCCGGCCAGGGGCCCGACGTCGGTGAGGTCGTCCTGTCCGGCAAAGCGTCGATGACGGCGATGGTCTTCGCATCGGGCCGGGCGGAGTTCATTGCCGACCTGAGGACCGATCCGCGAATCGACCAGTCGATCGTCGTGAAGCTCGGCGCGGCGTCGGCACTCTTCCAGCCCATCGTCGCCGACGGCCGGGCGCTCGGCGTTCTCGTCGTGTACTGGCTGACACGCCAGGACGAGCTGCCCGAGCGGATCGCGGCGATCGTGGCCCTGTTCGCGGCCCAGGCGGCGGCGACGATCGAGCGGGGCGACCTGCTCGCCCGTCTCGAGGCGCTCACCCGGACCGACGCCCTGACTGGCGCCGCGAACCGGCGCTCCCTCGAGGAGACGATGGTTCGCGAGCTCGCCTCGGCCGAGCGCAACAGCCACCGGGTGTCGGTGGTCATGCTCGACCTCGACCACTTCAAGGCGTTCAACGACAGTCGCGGGCACCAGGCCGGGGACCGGCTGCTCGTGGCCGTCTCGATTGCGTGGCGGGCCGAGCTGCGTCCGTCCGACACGCTTGCCCGCTACGGCGGCGAGGAGTTCCTGGCGGTCCTGCCCGATTGCGAACTGCCGACCGCCCTGCGAGTCGCGAACCGGTTGCGGGCGGCTGTCCCGGGCGCGCAGACGGTCTCGGCCGGAATCGCGGCTTGGGATGGCACGGAGTCCAGCGCCGAGCTGATCGGCCGGGCGGACGCCGCGCTGTACGAAGCCAAGGGCAGCGGCCGCGACCGGGCGATCGTGTCCCATCCCACCGGTTCCCATGCGTCGCCGGAGTCCGACGAGAACTGACCACCCCATCGGTGCCTCGTCCCGCCGGTCATCCGCGTCGGCCCGCTCGTGTCCGGGCCGCCCGACGGCGGGTGCCATAATGACTGGCGTGACAACCAAGGTTCCCCGGACCGACCCGGCGCTGACGCCGGTTGTCCGCCGGTCCGATCCCGCGCCGTCCAGCTGGGGCCTTGGCGACGGCGCGGCGATCCCCTGGGAGTACGCCCCGGCGCCCGAGTCGCGCGACGTCGTGACCCTCAAGGAACGCTACGGCCTGTTCATTGGCGGCAAGGACGTCGCCGCGTCGGACGGCCAGGTCTTCGTCTCGGTCAACCCGGCCACCGAGGAGCCCCTCGCCGAGGTCGCCCGGGCCACGGCCGCCGACATGGACAAGGCCGTCAAGGCCGCCCGATCGGCCTTCCGCCGGTCGTGGAGCACGATCTCGGGCAAGGAGCGGGCGAAGTACCTGTTCCGGATCGC
>JANLYK010000263.1:0-1687 GCA_031365595.1 Chloroflexota bacterium
GTTCCGGACGAGGGCCGGGAAGACGTTCTCGCCCCACCGGGCGCAGGCCGGACACTGGAAGTCCTCGTACAGGTCGATGACGACCGGAGCGCCTGCGGCGCCGAGCGTCCTGCCAGACGTCGCGATGCCGGCCGGAGCCGCGCCGCGCACGACCGTCGGGTTCGGCGGCGCGGCCCGGTTCGCGACGAGCGCGGCACCGACGATCAGGAGCCCCGCGACCAGTGCAGCGACGGTCATGGCGCCGATCCCGAACCGGCGTCGTTGCTTCACGGGGGTTCGTGCCTGCTCGCGACGCACCGCAAGCGTCGCGGCTCGTCGCTCGCGACGAAGGGGCCGGGTCGGTTGACTGGACATGGGCGCTCCTCGTGGACGTTCCCGACCACGATCCATCGAGGTCCGCAGCGCCGACGTGGGCCATTGCTCCCGAATTCGCCTGACGAACGGCCGGGCGATCGACCGAATGCACCGGGTGGTCGTTCGTGCCTACTGGGCTGTCCAGCCCCCGTCGATCGTCAGAACCGTGCCGGTGACCATCGCTGCGGCCGGTGAGGCGAGGTACAGGAATGCCGCGGCGATTTCGGCCGTCGTGGCGACCCGGCCGGCCGGGATCCGCGCGAGGACCGAGGCGAGGAACTCAGGGTCGTCGAGCCTCTCGGCCGTGCCGGGCGTGTACGTCCACGTTGGCGCCACGGCATTGACGGTCACGCCATGCGGCGACCATTCGAGGGCGAGGACCTTCGTCAGCCCGATGACCGCGGCCTTGCTCGCGGAATAGGCCGCATGCCGGCGGATCCCGACGAGGCCGGCCTGGGAAGCCATGTTGATGATCCGGCCAGACCCCTGCGGGAGCATCCGTCGGGCAGCGGCCTGCGAGGCGAAGAAGAGCCCGCGAACGTTCACCGCGAAGAGCTCGTCCCACTCCTCCTCGGTCGCGTCGATCGCGTCGTGGTTCGTGCCGAGCCCGGCATTGTTGACGAGGATGTCGAGGCGGCCGAAGGCGTCGATCGTGGCGGCGACCCCGCGCTCGATCGATGCGACCGACGTGAGGTCCAGCTCGACGGCCTGTGCCTGGCCGCCGCCGTCCCGGATTCGGGCGGCGATCGCGTCCGCGGCGTCCGCGCGGCGGCCGGCGACCGCGACCCCCGCTCCTGCGGTCGCGAACGCCGCGGCCAGGTCCGCGCCGATTCCACCGGTCGCGCCGGTGACGAGGGCCACCTGGCCGGCAATCGAGAAGGTGGGATCGCTCACCGCCGGAGACTACCGCGTCCCCGCCGCCGCGCGCCGGGCAGAATGACCCGGTGACTGAACCGACCCTCAGCCCGCGCCGCCTCAACCGGGCACTCCTCGCCCGTCAGCTGCTCCTCGAGCGGTCGCCGCTGTCGATCGAGGCGGCGATCGAGCAGGTCGGCGGACTCCAGACGCAATACGCGCCGTCGGGGTACGTGGGCCTGTGGACCCGGTTGGCCGGATTCCGGCGCGACGACCTCACCGCCGCCCTCGACGACCGCACGATTGTCCAGGCGACGCTGATGCGAACCACGATCCACATGGTCTCGCGGCGCGAATTCTGGCGGTATGCGCTGGGCGTGCGGGCGGCCCGCCGGACGTGGGCTCTCCGGATCCCCGGTCGCGGCGAGGAGGCCGCGATGATCGAGGCGGCCGGCCGGACCCGGGCTGCCCTCGCCGA